>NZ_JBSQVP010000028.1:0-50849 GCF_055136605.1 Aquaspirillum sp.
GTATCAAGCCGAATCGACGCCGTGCGCATCATCGCTTATCGCCTCTTGGTGACATGCTCGCAACGCTCAATGTAGCGGCGGATGGTCTCGGTGCTGACGTTGCCCGCCGTGCCGACGTAGTACGACGGCGACCACAGGTGTCCGCCCCACAGCCGTTTCTTCAGCGCCGGGAACTGCTGGAACAGACGGCGAGCCGTGACGCCCTTGAGCACCTTGACGGCATCGGCTACGGCAATGGCAGGCGGGATGCTCAGAAACAGGTGGATATGATCCGGTTGAATCTCCTTGGAAATCACCGGCCAACTCCGTTCCGCACAAATCACATCCAGCATCGCCCCTGTTTCCTCCGCCACCGCTCCAATCAGTACGTCGCGCCGATACTTCGGGCACCAGATCACATGGTACGCCGTTTGATAGACGCAATTACGTTTCGTGACAACATCAATCATGCGTCACAGTTTACACCACATGGTGCGCTTCGCGCACCCGCAATTCCTCCCCTGACTCAAGTCAGGGGTTTCCTTGCGGAGATTCTATGAATCGAAGATTTTTTTTGGCCGCATGTGCCACAGCGATGCTGACCGCGTGTGGCCATGTGTCCCCTCTCTTGCAACCAACGACACCGTCCACCACGCCTCCACCACCGTTAAAAGTGGGTCTGGCGCTCGGCGGGGGCGCCGCGAAGGGCTTTGCTCATGTAGGGGTGATTAAAGTTTTGGAAACTGCCGGCATTCCCGTTCATATTGTCACCGGCACCAGCGCTGGCAGTGTCGTCGGGGCGCTGTATGCCGCTGGTTATGATGGCTTTCGCTTACAAACGCTGGCCTTTGGATTAGATGAGTCGAAAGTCCGTGATTTGACTTTTGGCAGTGGCGGCGTGGTCAAGGGACAAAAGCTCGAAGACTATGTCAATCAATTAGTCCACAAACGCCCAATTGAAAAATTAGCCAAGCCCTTTGGTGCGGTTGCCACAGATCTTGATACCGGCAAACGGGTGTTATTTCAACGCGGCAATACTGGCCAAGCGGTACGAGCATCAAGCAGTGTGCCTGGGGTGTTTGAACCGGTGGTCATTGGTCAACGGCGCTTTGTCGATGGTGGGTTAAGCAGTCCAGTCCCAGTAGAAGCCGCACGCGAAATGGGGGCCAATGTGGTGATCGCAGTGGATATTTCTAGCAAAGCCGGTCATAGCCGCCCAGAGGGTGCACTGTCTATCCTCGATCAGACCTTTACCATCATGGGACAAAAGTTAAGTGCACAAGAACTTAACCGCGCCGATGTGGTGATTCGCCCTGCAATTGCGGGCATTGGTGCAGCAGATTTCAACCAAAAACATCAGGCGATGTTGGAGGGGGAGCGGGCGGCCAAAGCGGCGCTGCCGGAGATTCAGCGCAAGTTGGCGGCATGGCGCGGCGGTGGTGGGCGGTAAGTTGTTCCAAACTGGCGCGCAATTTGGGATGTTGAATGCGATGAGATAGCTGTTCAAATTCCGCTAAGGTTTGGTCGCTGATTGGGACAGCTTTAGGGGCTGTCCTATCGCGCTGCTTGGGCTTTACCACAATATTGACCGCCGGAAAGTGCAATCCTCGTGCAGCAAAGCCCTGCAAAATGACTCGTTCAAAACGCTGCAATTTGCTTGCCGCCATCCCCGATTGGGCAAACACCACCAAACCATCCTCACGGGCACAAACCAGCTGACAACTGCCATGTAAATTGGTGGGCAGTAATGTTAAAAACAGTTGGTTCATACGGGCAAATGTGCGCGCTTGTTGTAGTAATTGACCTAGCCCGCTGTCCTGTCGAGCGAGGTCATGGATGGGATGACGACTCATAATCCACGCAAGGCTGCAATTAAATCGGGGGCAGGGGTGGCCGGTAGGCCTTGCCGCACTTCCTCTAACATCCCTGACAACACCGTGACACTATCGGCAACCAACTCAATCAGATTGCCAGTAATTTCATGACGTTGCAGCGTATCGGCTAATGTCACAGCTAATTCTGCAATCGCCATCTGTTTTGCCACGACGGCGGCTTCCGCCAATAACAGCGAAGCAGCGGCCATGCGTTGTGCAGACTCCACCCCATGTGTCAGCCGTTCGCGGGTGATGGCGGCGAACAAACCTCGCGATTGTGCACAAAATGCAGCATGTTCAATCGCCGCTTGGCCTTCGCTGTCTTCCAAGGCATCTTCAACCACAGGGGTGTTGAGATGGGGAATATCATCAATCGCGATGCTTTCTAACACGGGTAATTCTGGTGGTGCGGCCATCGGGGCCGGCGTGTCAGGCTCGGCTGGTGCAGTTGACGCAACCGGTGTGGGCGCAAAAGTAAAACGTGGTGGATTAGGATCCCCCGCTTTGAGCTGTGCCAACGCTTCAGTGAGCTGTTGCAAGGTTGTGGCATCTGCCGTGGGGAAACGATCCAAGGTTTTACCCAATTCAGCCAGCACAGAAGCAGTATGTTGGGCTTGCCAATCGCTAGGCCCAGACAGCGGCAAATTGTCAGCCATGTTGACCAGTGTACTGATGGCATCGCTAATTAACGCATTATCGAGTTCAGGGGCATCTTGTTCTAGTACCGTCAGTGCATCACGGAATAAGCCAAAGTGAGAGGTACTGCCGGCGACAAGACGAGCCCAATTAGACTGTAAAGCTGCCGCTAGGGTACGCATGACCACTAAACGCGGATAGGCTTGGTCGATATGTTTGGGCGGCATCAGGCTGCTACTGGCCGCATCTTTGCTCGAAAAAATGTTTGTGTGTAATACACGTTCGTGGGCAGGCAAAGCTGCTTCAGATGCAGGAAGTTCGCTGCGCTCGGATTCGGGCATCTCAACGCTGGCTAGTGACGGAGGCGCACTCACCGGTTCCCCCTCTGCCATTGTGTGAGCTAACGGCGGCGTGAAACTGGCCGCAGTGTTCACTTGCTGCAACGCCACTTCTGGGAAAGTGGGGTTGAGAAAATCTTCTAGAGCAAAGTCATCCAACGCCTTAAGAGGCTCGGCGGGTAGAGCAGGGGCTGTCGGTGCATTTTGATCTGTTACCGTCGGAATGGACTCTGTGATGGGGTCTAAGGGCTCAAGCACAGGGATGTCGGCGACCGGTATCGCAGCAGCAGGCACCTCTGGCGCGGGGATTTCCAGTGCTGGCGGCAGCGTTAACGGTGTCGTGTCATACGGCACATAGCCCGGCAAGGGATCTTCCTCAACAGGTAAGGTTAGCTCGGGAATGTCCTCTAGTACCGGCGGCAAAGACATTGCCGGCACGGGCTCAAGCACCGGTTCAGGCACTGGCACTGGCACTGGCACTGGCACTGGCACTGGCACTGGCTCGGGTACTGGCTCGGGTACTGGCTCGGGTACTGGCTCGGGTACTGGCTCAGGTACGGGTTCAGGCACTGGCTCAGGTACTGGCTCAGGTACTGGCTCAGATACGGGTTCAGGTACGGGTTCAAGCATCGGCTCAGGTACTGGCTCAGGCACTGGCTCGGGCACTGGCTCGGGCACTGGCTCGGGCACTGGGTCAGGCACTGGCACTGGCACTGGCTCAGGCACTGGCTCAGGCACTGGCTCAGGCACTGGCTCAGGCACTGGCTCAGGTACTGGCTCAGACACCGGCTCAGGTACGGGTGCAGAGGCCGCAGCGGTGGTTGCAAAAGCCGCTACAACCGCTGCACTGGCAGAAATACGCGGTGGCGTTGGGCGAATGTGTTGTGCAGGTGCAACACTTACCGCTGTTGGTGGTTCCTCCACCAATAACGGTGTGTCGGCTGGCAAACTTTCATCTTCCAGTTGCTCTAACAAACTGGCGGCATGATCGGCACCAATCTCCAATAAAGCCAGACTGGCTTCAACCGCTGGATGATGTTCTTGTTGATACAAACGCTCCCACAGCTGACGCGCTAACGATACCGGCGGGGAATAAGGCTGGCTGTCATCGCCCCGTTTTTTCAGCTGCCGTGCCAACTGCGCAGGCAACAAGCGCGCTCCCTCACTGTGATCACCGGCAAACGTGTCAACATTGATACTGGCTAGTTTCCAAAACCCCGCTAATACCGGATCAGGTTCATGGCGTGCCGCGCGCTCTAACGAATCGCGCATGATTTTAAGTCCTGCTGGATCTGCGCCACGCAACCACGCTAGCAACCCTCGTTCATAACGCTGCCGATCTGTGGCAAACAACGCTGCATCAAAGGCCACTGCAGGTAAAGCAGGGGCAAGTTGGCTGATGCCAGCAAAGAGGCGGTGTTCATCATCAGGAAGGTGAGTAGCGTGGGTCATAGTTCAGACAGGATTCTTAGTAAGGAAAGCTATTTTAGTGGAGATAGCACAAGTTTTTGCAGAACAACACCAATTAGCGCCGCTATTTTGCTATTTTTTCGTGCTATCAACGATGTCCACCTGAAACCGTGTTATGAATCAGCCACTTCATCGCCCTCTGCAGCCTCATCGCGAGCCGCTTCCATGCCACGTTGCAGAGAGGCTTGTTCTTCGGCGTGATGTGCGAACCAACGTTCCACCACGGCCTCTACTTCGGTAATACCCTGTTTTTTCAAGCTTGAGAACAATTGCACAGAGATTTCAGGCCGGTCTTGTAGGGCCGCTCTGACTTTACGCAAAGTCTCTTGCTTCTCTTGCTGGTTTAATTTGTCCGATTTGGACAACAAAATATGCACGGGCTTACCGGTAGTGCGGAAAAAATCCAGCATTGCCCAGTCTAAGTCCTTCAATGGATGCCGTGCATCCATAATCAACAACAACCCAATCAGCGGTTGACGAGTTTGGAGATAGCGCCCTAACAGCGCCACCCAATGCGTTCTGACTGCTTCGGGGACTTGTGCATAGCCATAGCCGGGCAAATCCACCAAAAAACGGTTTTGATCGAGGTCAAAATAGTTGATGTGTTGGGTTCGTCCCGGAGTCTTAGAAACGAATGCCAGACGCGTACGATTGGCCATCGTATTCAGGGCGCTGGACTTGCCAGCATTGGATCTGCCGGCAAAAGCAATCTCGGCTCCAGTGTCAGGAAGATCCTTCAAGTGGTTAACGGTAATGTGAAAACGAGCGTTTTGGAAAAGAGACATGGTGAATGGTCAAGTCAGTTGGTATAGAATCGCGGGTTTATAGCTATCATCTGTGCCACAAGATTCAGGCGAAAAATCAAGGAGCAACCATGAGAGTTTCTATGCTGTTGGCAGCGGTCGGGCTGGTAAGCGCCAGCGCTGCATTTGCCAATCCGGCAGTTAGCACAAAGCCGGCAAATGCGGCAGCCGCCAAGCCGATTGCCGAACAGGTCTGTGCAGCATGTCACGGCGTGGACGGTAACAGCGTGGCAGCGGCCAACCCTGTCCTGGCTGGCCAACACCCAGAGTATCTGTATAAGCAGTTAGTCGAGTTTAAAACCGGCAAGCGTAACAACGCTATTATGTTGGGGATGACCGCTGCTTTGTCAGATGATGACATGAAAAACTTGGCTGCGTACTTTTCTCAGCAAAAGTTAAAGCCACGTGAAGCCCCTGATGCTAAGTTGCAAGAGGCTGGCGGCAAGATTTTCCGTGGTGGGATTGCAGCGTCTAAAGTGCCTGCCTGTATGGCTTGCCACGGTCCAACCGGTGCGGGGATTCCTGTTGAATACCCTCGCTTAGGTGCACAACATGCGGGTTATATCGAAGCACAAATGTTGGCGTTTAAGAAAGGCGAACGCGCTAACAATAACGTGATGATGGATATTGCTTCGCGCATGACCGACGCTGAGATCAAAGCGGTATCAAACTATATTGCTGGCCTGCGTTAAGCGCAACTTAACCCGAGTTTGGCAATCAGAGGGGGGAGCACGCCTTGGCGGCTCTCCCTTCTTTCCATTTTGATGACTATGAAAACACCTACTCGCTCTACGGTTTTTTGGGCCTCGCTGTTTGACTTACTGAGTTCTATGCGCTTTGCCATTGGTTTACTCACCATTTTGGCGATTGCTTCGGTCATCGGTACGGTATTGCAACAAAACCAACCCTATCCAAACTACGTGATTGAATTTGGTCAGTTTTGGTTCACAGTATTTGAATGGCTGGGGCTGTTTGATGTCTATCACTCGGCATGGTTTTTAATTCTGTTAGCGTTTTTGGTGCTCTCCACCAGCTTGTGCATCTGGCGCAACACCCCCGGCTTTCTCAAAGAAATGCGCGGGTGGCGTGAGCATGCTTCCGAGCGTTCGCTGGCAGCCATGAGCCATACTGCCCTACTCCAAGGTACAGGCACACCCGAAACAGTACAGGCCTACCTAACTAGCCAAGGATTTGCAATCAAAACCGCCCAACGCGAAGATGGCTCAACCATGGTGGTCGGTAAGCGTGGGGCAGGCAATAAATTAGGCTATTTCTTTGCCCACATTGCGTTGGTGGTGATCTGTATTGGTGGCCTCATGGATGGCAATTTGCCACTCAAAATCGGTGAACTTGTCGGCACCATTCGACCCGAAACTCGCGATATTCCACAAGGCCAAGTGCCTGCAGAAAGTCGTCTCTCTACGAGCAATCTCTCTTTTCGTGGCAATGTCACTATCCCAGAAAACAGCAGTGCCGATGTAGTATTTTTGAATGCAGGGCGGGGCTATTTGGTACAGGATTTACCCTTTATCATCACCCTGAAGAAATTCCGTGTTGAGTACTATCCAACAGGGATGCCAAAGCTCTTTGCCAGCGATATTGTGATTACCGATAAGGCCAGCGGTAAGACCCGAGAAGAAACCGTCAAAGTGAACCATCCAGTGCATGTCGATGGTGTGGCCATTTATCAGGCCAGCTTTGGGGATGGTGGGTCCCCCCTAGCACTGACCGCATGGAACCTCGCGGCACCAGCAATGGGCCCGATCAAGGTTGAGGGGCGATCAATGAATCAACAACCGTTGATTGCCAATGGCAAACCGTATTCGCTTGAGTTTGGTGAGTTGCGTGTTTTTAATATCCAAGACATGCGCGACAACTCCACCGTTGCAGTGAACAAAACTTTTAACGAATTGCTGTCACAAGCGCAAAGCGTGCAACACGAGAAAAACCTCGCTAATGCCGGCCCGACCATTCAATTCAAACTACGTGATAATCAAGGTCAGGCGTTTGAATATCACACGTATATGTCGCCGTTGGTTTTAGAAGGGCGCAGTTATATCGTGACCGGTGTACGTAAAGAAGTCGGTCAACCATTCTCCTATTTGCGCCTACCGTTGGATCAAGAAGGCTCGCTGCAAAGCTTTATGCGGCTGTATGCCACTTTGCACGATACAAGCCTGTATCCTGAGATTGCTCGCCGCGCGGCTGCGAAGGCGTTAGCGGGTTCGTCTATTAGCCCCGAGATGCAACAACAATTTCAATTTAGCGTTGAATTTGTCCTCAATCGTTTCCATGAGGGGGGATTCCGTGCTTTAGATGAATTTGTGCAAGCGCGAGTGCCAGCGGATAAACAAGCCGAAGTGGGGCAAACCTATATCAAGATTTTGCAGGCGGTCGTGGTGGACATGATGGAAATTGCACATCAGCGTGCTGGCCTTGCCCCGTTTCAACTTAACGAAAATAACTACCGCTTTTTGCTAGATAGCTTGGTGGCCGCAGGGATTTTAGTGCGTGACTACGGTTCGCCAGTTTTCCTACAACTTTCTGGCTTTGAACAAGTCCAAGCCACAGGGTTACAGCTCACTCGTTCTCCCGGAAAAAATGTCGTCTACTTCGGTTCCTTAATCTTGGTTTTGGGAATCTTGTGTATGTTCTATATCCGTGAGGTGCGAGTATGGGTTCGTCTTGGCGCACAAGATACACGCCTAGCGGTATCAAGTAACCGCAAAAACCGCGACCTCGAGCAAGATTTTGCCCGTCATCAGGCTCGTTTATTGGAAATCGTGCAAGGAAAAGCCTAAATGGAATTGGTTCATTCGCAACTGAACACCAACCAAAAGCGGTTGGATGTATTTGATTGGCTCTATGCTGCCCTGATTGTGGTGGCGGCAGTGGTGGCCGAGCAGCAATATGGCCAGTATATGGATATTTATGAGCACTCCATTTTGATTGGCAGCACGCTCGGCTTGATTGCTTTAGGTTGGTTTTGGAAATCGTGGCGCTGGTTTTTTCCTTTAACGGGAGCCTTAGCCCTTGCTGCGATTGCGCTTTATGCAGGAGATATTAACCAAGGCCAAAGTCGGTTTTTCCTGCGCTATCTGCTGTCGTCACAATCGGCGATTATGTGGATGTGCACCTTGTTTTTCCTCGCTATGGCCGTGTTTTGGGCCGCATTATTTTCACGCTCGGCCTTCCTAGAACAATTCGCGACGGGATTAACTTGGGCTGCCTCGGTCATGGGACTGACGGGGCTTTTTGTCCGCTGGGACGAAAGCTATCTGATTTCTCCTGATATCGGCCATATTCCAGTGTCGAATCTGTACGAAGTCTTTGTGCTGTTTTGTTTAATCACTGCCTTGATGTATCTCTACTACGCAGAGCGGGTGGCAACACGTCGGATGGGGGCATTTGTGCTGCCGATTATCTGTGCTGCCGTCGGCTTCATCTTGTGGTACACCTTTGATCGTCAGGCGCATGAAATTCAACCGCTTATCCCTGCCCTGCAGTCTTGGTGGATGAAAATTCATGTTCCAACTAATTTTATTGGATATGGTGCCTTTGCCATTGCTGCCATGTTGGGGATTGCCGAACGCCTTGTATCGCGTGGTGTTTTGGCAGACCGACTGCCCAGTGCCGATATTATGGAAGAAGTGATGTACCGCGCGATTGCGGTTGGATTCTTATTCTTCACGATTGCGACCATCCTCGGCGCAATGTGGGCAGCCGATGCGTGGGGCGGCTATTGGAGCTGGGATCCGAAAGAAACTTGGGCGTTGATTGTATGGCTTAACTACGCCGCTTGGTTGCATGTGCGGTTAGTAAAAGGTTGGCGTGGTGCAGTGTTGTCGTGGTGGGCCATTATTGGTCTTTTTGTGACCACTTTCGCCTTTATTGGCGTGAATATGTTCCTGTCTGGCCTACATTCTTATGGTGCACTATAAGCGATGTCAGTTGTTACCCTAGAGCGCCTGCTACAAGCCGAAGGGCTTGGCAGCCGGCGTGAATGCCGTGGTTGGATTATGGCGGGAGCGGTGTCGGTGAACCAACAGCCGGTCACCGATCCGCAGCAAACATTTCCCCGCGATGGCACTTTGTTATCTTTTAACGATGAACAATGGTTCAGCCAAACCAAGCTGACGGTGTTGCTGCATAAACCGGCTGGGGTCGAGTGTTCCCACAACCCCAGCCACCACCCTCCCGTCCATCAACTATTGCCAATCCGCTTGCGTCAACGAGGCTTACAGTGTGTCGGTCGCTTAGATCAAGACACCACTGGACTGTTATTGCTGACCGATGACGGCGCTCTCAATCATGCTTTAACCTCGCCAAAACATCACGTTCCGAAAACCTATCTGGTCACCACGGCCCATGCGCTCACCCCCAAGATGTTGGCGGATTTGTTGGCGGGGGTGGTATTGCGTGATGATCCTCACCCTGTGTTTGCTCAAGCCGCAGAACAGGTCGATTCCCACCAATTGCGTTTGGTGATTACCGAGGGGCGCTACCATCAGGTGAAGCGGATGCTGGCCGCGGTAGGCAATCGCGTCGTGGCTTTGCATCGCGAGGCAATTGGTGCGCTTATGCTTCCACCTGATTTAGCCTGTGGTCAATGGGCCACACTTTCAGCGCAACAACATTCTCTTTTAACAAAGTGATACTGGTTTCCTTGCGTTTAGTCAGATGACGTGTGATAAAAATCAGTTAGCGTCAATTGGCTTACGATGCTGTTCGTATGAACGTCAAAAGGAAATGCCATGATCCGCCGCAAGAAAAAACAGCTCGCGCAGTGTTTTAAGGTCCGTCTTGCTGTCTCCCCTTTGTCCAGCGCGGAATTACAAGAGGCAGTTAGCCAGGCCGAACATCAAGCCGATCGCGAACACGATTTGTTTTTTGATCTGGTGGTTCACGAAATGGTCATCCCCGACATTGAAGAACCTGGCACATTATTATCTTCAGAAGACAAGTTTTAGCCATAAATAGATTTTATTACTGAAGGCAAAAAGCGTTTTTTTTGTTTTCTGTGAATTAGACGTTTCTACCAAGATAAAATCGATTCTTCTTTTTGTTTCAGCTCTGTTTTTTAAACCGTATGGCGAAAAATTTAACGCATTAAAAAATAGATGCGCTCAACCCGATTTGCATTTAAGATGACGGAAGAGGACTGTTTCTATTAGGAAAAGCGTGGCGTGTCAGCCCGCTAACCTTGCTTCAATTCAGGAGTGCAGTGAATCATGGATAATGTCAATAACCCAAACGTCGATAACGATCACCAATTAAACGAAGAACTCACCACCTTAGCGCGTGACGTAGGTGCGGTGAATTTGGCTGACGATCCTGCTGCACAAAATATTGAAGCAGCGGCGCGGGATGAAGCGTTAGACCAAATTATGATGAGTAAGCGTCAACTGGAAGCCAGTTTTGAAATGGCACAGTTGGCAACAGGTTATGTCCCCACCGAAAACACGGTGCTTTCACAAAGCTTTTCTTCTGCAGCAGGGGAAACCACAGGTACCCGAGCACAAGCTTTGACTCGTGGTTTTGTTGCCAATCCGGTTGAAGTCGCTCAACAGTTGATGGTTGAAGTACCAGAAAGCGCAGCAGAACAACGTTTGGCAGACGCTGGAGATGCCAATGAATCAGTCGTGGCTTCAGCCTTAGCCGGCGATTTACAAGCCATGGCGTTTTCTGTCCCTGATCAACAGCAAAACTCAACGACCCAGCTTGATCCGGTGCTAGATCCAATTGTTGACGTTCAACCCACGCCAACACCGACGCCTGAAACCACAGAAACACCTGATCCAGAACCCACTCCAACGCCAGTACCGACACCCGAACCGGTTCCGACACCTCAACCCACCCCAACGCCACAACCTACACCAACACCGGTCCCGACGCCTGAACCAGTGCCTACACCTGAACCAGTGCCTACACCTGAACCAGTGCCTACACCTGAACCAGTGCCTACGCCTGAACCAGCCCCTACGCCTGAACCAGTGCCTACGCCGCAACCTACACCAACACCGGTCCCGACACCTGAGCCAGCCCCTACGCCAACACCAGATACGCCAAAGGAACCGGAAAAGCCAGAGCCGCCGGCTCGTCCCATACCTGAACCGGCTCCGACCCCGCCGAACTTATCTTCTGCACAAAGTGAAGTAGAAGAAAAAGCGCTAGACCAAGGTGGAAGCGAAGCCGAGCTAGACACAGAGAAAACAACTGGCACGTTCACTTTTACCCCCGGTTCTGCTGGTGGGGATAAGCTGGTTATTTTGGATAAAAATGGCCAAGCCGTTGAGCTGAGTCGTGATGGTGGGCCGGTGGTCGTTGAAGGACAGCACGGTAAATTAACCGTGTCCTTCGTGGATGGTAAATACCAATATGAGTATCAACTAGACGGTGCAGTCAAACACGATAAAACACAAGGTCAAGACAATGCCTTGCCTGATGATTTTGTGACTCAGGTGATTAACAACGGCAATGTCGTGACCAGTGGCAAAATCGGTATCACCATTACGGATGATGGCCCAAGCATTGCGGCGGAAGAAAGCCAAGCACCACAATTTATCCAGAGTGATGCAGGTCTCGCTAACGGCACGCTTGGCCAACAAGATGCCGCGACGGGTGAGTTTAAAGCCTCGTTCAAAGTGGGCTTTGGCGGTGATGGTGAAAAAATGACCGTGGTTGGCCAAGGTGATCAAGCTCAGTTGGTCGCTAATGGCATGCAATATGGTTTCAAATTTGATGAAGGCGCTAACAGTGGGTTGAAAGACACCGCCACCGGTAGCGACATCAAACTGTACACCAACACAACGACTGGCGAAGTCGAAGGCCGTAACGCCAATGGTGACGCCATCTTCTCCCTGAAAATCGACAGCACCAGCGGCGAAGTCACTCTGACCCAAAAAGGCGCCATCCTACACAGCGCCCCTGATGGTCAAGCAGGCGGTGCTGACGAACTGCAATCACTGGCAAAAGATGCACTGAAAATTGTCGCCACCGCAACCGATGGTGATGCGGATACGGCAGCGGCAGAGATCGATTTAGGCAGTCGGATTGCCTTTCAAGATGACGGTCCGAGCCTCGCTGCCTTGCAAGACCAAGGCCCTAGCTTGGTCCAACGTGACTCTGGTTTACAGAACGGTACTGGTGCACCACAAGCAGCGGATAAAGGTGCTTTCCAAACCAGTTTCACTGTCAACTTTGGTGGTGATGGCCAAAAAATGGCTGTTGATGCCGATGGCAAACCCATTGCTGATGGCATGCGATATGGCTTCCAATTCGAGGAGGGTGCTGATAGCGGACTTAAGGACACTGCAACCGGAAGTGACATCAAACTCTATACCGACCCCGTCACGGGAGAGGTAGTTGGTCGTGCTGGTAGTGAAAATGGTGATGCAATTTTCTCACTAAAAATCGATGCTGCAACCGGTGAAGTCGTGCTAACGCAACAAGGCGCCATTAAGCATGATGCCCCTGACGGTAAACCAGGGGGGGGTGACGAATTACAATCTCTGGCCAATGGTGCATTAAAAGTGGTTGCCACAGCAACCGATGGAGATGATGACAAGGCGGTCGCTGAACTTGATTTAGGGGGGCGAATTGCCTTCGGCGATGATGTACCCGTGGTGACCGTAGATAATACCCAAGCACCAGCAGCAAACTTAACCATTGAGTATATGGGCCGTGGCGAAGCGAAGTACGATCACGGTTTCGGTTGGTATGTCAAAGATGCGAATGGTAACCCAACTGAAGGCACCTTGTTGTGGGATACACCAAGCGAAGGTATGTCACCGTTCAATATTGCCTTACCAGAAGGTGTGACACCTGACCAAGTCGGCTTTTTCCTGCTGCCTTATGACTTAACCAATCCAACAAACCTGTCATCATTGCAGATGCTAGATGCAGGCTCCAAGCTTTCTTTCACTAAACAAGGGGATACGTGGGTTGCTCAGCTTGGTAATACTCAAATCAAGACTGCCGATGGCCAAGTATTTTTCTCGGATAGCAAGCTCAATAGTGATGGGCAATCGCACGTTCAAGGCACAAGCTCCGGTACCTCGATTGGTACACAACTGGGCGGCAATTTTAACTGGGAAGATTTAAAAGTCACAGCACAAGATGGGACAGGTTCGGATAAAGATTTTGATGATCTCAACCTAAAACTGTCTTGGAGTGGTATGACCCTGCATGTCAAAGACAGTGATGCCTCAGCGGGGAGCAGTGTTGATAACGATCAAGATCTCGGCGATACCGCTTTAGCTGGTAAATTCCAATTCAATTTTGGTGCCGATGGCGAGCTTGACAGCGGTGGTAAGTCCTTTGGTTTACAAATTGCCAAAACGGACTCCGGCTTAAAAGATTCTGCGTCTGGTCAAGTTGTACAAGTGAAATTAGTGGATGGTCAGGCAGTTGGTTATGTAACTGTCGATGGCAAAGAACAGAAAGTATTTGCGGTCGAGGTAGATAAAACCACCGGTGAAGTATCGATTGAGCAGTTCCGCGCGGTGGTCCATCAGTCTAATGATCCGCACGAATTGACGACCATCGGTTCGGATGTCATTCGTCTCACTGCACAAGCGACGGATAACGACCTTGATCAATCGAATGTCGCTTCTTTTGATCTGGGCAAACAAATTTATTTCCAAGACAGCGGGCCTGCTGCTGTTGATGACAGTTTGGTTGTTGATCTCTCGAAATCAAACAACAGTAACATTAATGTTTTAGCCAATGATGCCCATGAAGGGAAAGAAGACGGTGCTAAAGCAGCAGTGACCTTTAATCGTGAGGGCGGTGATCGCAGCTATGCTCAAACCGATCTCTCAGGAGACACGTTTGTTGCGAAAGGTCAAACAGGTAACGATGCTACAGGCGGAAATAAGTACTACGGTGAGTTCAGTATTAACCAAGATGGCACAGCAACCTATACCTCGGACCTATTGGCCAAAGCACTATTAGAAGGTGAAGAAATCACCGAACAGTTTAACTATCAGATGAAAGATGCTGATGGGGATACTGACACGGCAAATGTCACGGTCAAGGTGCAAGGCGCAAACGACGCACCCGAATTTATTGTTGGCAGCGATAAGGTCGAAAAGCTTTTCATCGACCGCGATAAAGACGGCAATGAAGATGAAGGTGAGGTTTCTCATTTTTCCAATGCGAATAATGACAGCTTAACATTCAATGTACAGGAAGATGCGCTGAGCACAGGTCATGTCGCTGAATGGGAAGGGGCAAAAACCACCTCTGGGAAGCAAGATTTTGGCATCGCCGATCCAGATGTAACTGACAAACCAACCGTTACTTTCAATCCCTCCGTATTGCCCAAACTCACTTCCGGAGGTGAGGATGTCGTGTGGGTGGTCGAAGGTGCCGTCGCCAAAGGTTATGTAAAAGGATCTGATGGTAATGCTGATACGGCTAAGCCGGTGTTGGAAGTCACCGTAACGGGTGATTACCAGAATGGTCAAAAATCCTATACGGCGAATGTTGAACTCAAAGGGGCAATTGACCATCCGAAAGTGGGTGACGCTTATTCTTCAGACTCGGATACAACCAGTCTCAAATTCGAATTGGTGACAACAGATAAAACCGGCGGATTAACAGACAAATTAGCCATGACTGTTACCGTAGAAGACGATACCGCTGTTGCCAAAGACGATACCGATAGTGTGCAAATCAGTGGCAGTCAACTGGGTAACAAAACAGATGGCAATGTAATCACCGGTGCTGCAACAACCAGCGGTGATACTGGTAAAGATGCTCTCGGAGCTGATGGTGCGAAAGTCACTAAAATCAGCTTTGGCTCGACCTCTGATGAGAGTAATGCCGACGGGTTGCAAGTCGCAGGCGAGCATGGCCAACTGACCATGAACGCAGATGGTAGCTATGTCTATACCTATACCGGTAAAGAAAACAGTGTCGATTTATCGCAAGCCACCGTCGGTGCCGACGGTAAGATCACTGCTGGCGGTGTGACAATTGAAGGCTACGGCAACAACAGCCCTTATGCCGATCAGGCTGTTACCACAGACAGCGGGCGTGTCACCAATCAAAACACCAGTCTCAATGTCACCGATAGCAACGGTCAGGACACTACACCGGCAGATGCCTCTGTCACAACAGGTGGTGGTGTGGGTGTGGGCCAAACACAATCGGTGGGTGTGAAGTTTGATGGCAATGTAGTTCGTGCTGAAGTCAAACTAGACAACCTTGATCAGTCGGAAGCCGCCCGCTGGGAGGCATTTGATGCTGAGGGCAATAAAGTCGGTGAAGGCTATATCGGTGGCCAAAATGGTTTGCTGAATGCCGATGGCACAGCCGAAATTGAAGTCATCGGCATTGATGGCAACCCAATTTTGTTCCAAAACTTAGTATTAACCTCAAATCAGGTCAATCAAGATCAGGCCACGGGTAGTGGCGGTAACTATCTGGTGAAGGGCATGACCTACACCGGTGAAGTGGCCGAAAACACACAAGAGGTTTTCCAATATCAGTTAACCGATGGTGACGGTGATACCGACAGTGCAAACCTGACGATCAATCTCAATCAAACCTATGATAAAAACGTTGCCACGGTGCACGAAGATGGTTTGGTAAGTGGTAATGCTGATTGGTTCCCGAAAGTATTTAGCTACGATGAGAAGGCTGAACTGGCTAACTCACAGGGCAAACTTGGCATGGGTGCAGCAGAGTACGACATCAACGCTCCAATGCAAAAAATCACCTCTGGCGGCCAAGAGGTGCAATGGAGTAAATCCGCCGACAGCGATGGCAATACCATTTTAGTCGGGACGAAAGCAGGCGGTGAGGCTGTCGTTGCGGTGACCATGGATAAAGCAACGGGCGAATACCAAGTTGAGCTGAAAGGCGCCATCGATCACAACAATAACGATCCTGTTGCCGGCAAAAACGAAGATTTGTTCTTACAGTTTGTTGCCGAAAAGAAAACTGCTGATGGCACTGTTGAAAAGCAAGGCTTTAACGTTAAGGTGCAAGACGATGCCCCTGAGGCAGGTCTATCACAAAACGTAGTCATTGCGAACCAAACGGATACCAGTGCAACGGCGAGTTTGAATGTCGCCATTGGTGCCGATGGTTGGAAAGAGACCAAGATTGAGGGTGATACGCTAGCGGTGAAACCGTTTGCAGATACCTCCCCAAATGATGGCAAAGACACGTCGCTGACACACAGCAAGCAAGCTGCAGGCGGTGAAATAGCCGAGGTGAAATATGTCACGGGTGTTGCAGCCAATGGTGATGCGATTTATGTCACTTCTGGCGGTGATCGCTTAGTCTATAAAACTGATGCCAATGGTTTGGTCAGTGCAGTCAAAGAAACCTCAGGTGAGGTTGTGTTCACCGTCAAGCCGAACCAAGGTTCGTACACGGTTGAAATGAAGGGTCAGGTCGATGCCTATGAAGTGAAAGAGGAATCGAAAACCACCACCACTGAAGAAACAAAAATTACCACCGGTACGCAAACGGTAACAGTAGAAAAAACTGTCGAGTTACCACTCGATAAACTGACTAATCAACCTGAAGATCAAAAAGCACTCACGAATGTTGACCTAGTCGATGGCTCGGGTAAATCGATTGGCACCGTTGATATCACTCTATCGGCACAAAAGGATAGTTCAACGGCACAAGGTTTTACCGATACAACAGCTGTCGAACAAATTAATGCCAGTAGCGACGGTCAAACAGGCGGTTCATTGGTTGGCATTGATAACCGTCAAATCAATAATGACGATCCAACAAATAAAGGTGATGACGACGGTGATGAAGGCGAGCGTTTAATTATCGACCTGGATCCAACAGGCGGTATCAAAATTACGGAGGTAACTGTAACAACCACCAAACTTGGCTCGAATGAAAAAGCCTTGTTGGGTACTGAGTTAAATGCAGATGGCAGCCTTAAAGTCAGCGCAGAAAAGATTGGTACGGCGACACAAGGCAATAATGTTGATACTCGCGAAACGGTGAACGTCACCGATAGTAACGGCATCGACAAAGTCTATGTACAGATGGAAAAAGTTGATCCAACTGATAAAACCAGCGCAGATGGTTTTTCAGTGGCTGGTGTTGGGGTGAAATACCAATACCAGGAACAACAAGACATTAAGGTTGACGCTACCAAACAAACCCAAACCACAACGACAACAACCAAAGCCTACGATGTGACAATTTCGTTTACTGCAACGGTAACCGATGGTGATGGCGATCAAGCGCAAACCAATTTCCATCTGACCATTGATGCCAATGGTGATGGTAAAGCTGAGGCTGTCGATACAGGTGAATCGACCGTAGTGGTAAAAGAAACAACAACGACCCTCGTTAATGTTTATGACGAAAAAGGCGAAATTATCGCTGGTCATACCCAAACCGCCACCACCAATACCGAAACTGAGCAAGTCATCAATACCGGTATTTTGGATACGCTTGGCAAAGTTTACGGCGATAGTGACGTGTTACAAGCAGCCAACGACCAAGGTTATGTTTTGAAAGGTGGCGCTGGTGCCGATGAGCTCTATGGCGGCAGTCAAAATGACACGCTGCTTGGGGGGAGCGGTGATGATTTCCTGCGCGGAGGTAAAGGTAGCGACTCTATCGATGGTGGTGGGGGTGGAGATACGGCTTCGTATGACGATCACAGCGAAGATGTCGATGCCAATTTGCAAACTGATAAAGGTATCACCGGTAACGATGTTGATGACTTAGTCGCAATAGAACATCTCATTGGTGGCTCCGGTAATGACAAATTGACTGGTGATGGCGGAGATAACCGTCTCACCGGCGGTCGTGGCAGTGACACCTTAATCGGCGGCGGTGGTAACGATACGGCTTCTTATGCTGACCATAATGTTGCAGTGAATGCCAACTTAACCACTGGCGCTGCAACAGCAACCCAAACCAACGGCACAGTGGATCAGGATGTATTAACTGATATCAATAACCTGATTGGTGGTAGTCAGGATGACACATTAATTGGCAATAACAATTCCAATGTGATCTCTGGAGGTACCGGCAACGATACTATCGTTGGACTGGGGGGCGACGATACCTTACGTGGGGGTGCAGGTAAAGATAGTATTGATGCTGGCGATGGTAATGACTTGGTGTTTGGTGGGGGCGGAAGTGACCCCGCTGGCAATGTGATTAGCAGCAACCCTCTGCTGGGAGCCACTCCACAACCTACAGTAGATGATGATGACACTATCTCGGGTGGTGCTGGCAATGACACTATTCAAGGCAATGCTGGCAATGACAGTATCGATGCAGGAGCAGGCAACGACAGCGTGCAGGGCAATGCAGGGAATGACACCATTGACGCAGGCACCGGTGATGACACAGTAGATGGAGGTGTCGGTAACGATAGTTTGGCTGCTGGTGATGGGAATGATTTGCTGTCTGGTGGTGCGGGTCGCGATACGTTGGACGGTGGCGCAGGTAATGATACCTTAATGGGCGGTACCGGTAATGACACCCTGCGTGGTGGTACTGGCCGCGACACGGTATCGTATATTGACAATACCTCTGCCGTAGATGCTTCTCTCTCTTCTAATAAGGCATCTGGTAGCCAAGCAGGTAAAGATGAGTTGTCTGATGTCGAAAACCTCATTGGTGGTGCGGGCAGTGACCGCTTAGAAGGCAATGCAGAGGATAACCTGTTAGAAGGCAATGCCGGTAACGACACTTTGATCAGTGGTGGTGGCCAAGACACCTTAACGGGTGGAAGTGGCAGTGATACTGCTTCGTTTGAAAATCTGACTAAAAATGTCACAGCAGATTTGACCACCGGAAAAGCAACCCACGATGGCAAAACGTCCATTCTTGATGGAATTGAAAACCTGACCGGCGGCTCAGGAAACGACCGCTTAATTGGCAATGACCAAAGCAATATCCTAATCGGTGGAGCTGGTAACGATACATTGCAGGGTGGTGCAGGTAACGATGTACTCGATGCCGGAGCAGGTAATGATGATGTGAACTCTGGTGATGGCAACAACACTATCAAGGGTGGTGCAGGTAACGACAAAATTACCCTAGGGAGTGGTAATAGCACGGTCGATGCTGGCTCTGGTAACGACACTATCACT
Source organism: Aquaspirillum sp. (assembly GCF_055136605.1). Taxonomy (NCBI): domain Bacteria; kingdom Pseudomonadati; phylum Pseudomonadota; class Betaproteobacteria; order Neisseriales; family Aquaspirillaceae; genus Aquaspirillum; species Aquaspirillum sp. The sequence continues at coordinate 19,200 of NZ_JBSQVP010000028.1, forward strand.
GGCGGTAGCGGAAATAACAGCATCATCGGCGGCATCGGCAATGACAGTATTACCGGTGGAACAGGCAATAGCACGATTGATGGTGGCTATGGAGATGATCGAATTACAGTGACTGATGGTAATAATTCGATTGTGGGGGGAATTGGTAACGATATCATCACAGCGGGATCGGGTAATAACACCATAGACGGAGGGACTGGTAACGACTCCATTACGGTTGGGACTGGAAACAACGCCATTCAAGGTGGAGATGGTACCGATACCATTACTACAGGTACTGGTAATAACATCATCGATGGCGGTAACGACAACGATAAAATCACCACAACAGGTAATGGTTCGAACACGATTACCGGCGGCACTGGTAACGATACGATTAATGCCGGCGGGGGTGCCGATAGTATTGATGGCGGTTCTGGCAATGATGTTATCAATGCAGGTGGTGGTGATAATACGATCATTGGCGGAGATGGTAATGACACGTTATCAGCCGATGGTGGTAATAACTCTGTCGATGGTGGCAGTGGTAACGATGGCATTACCGTTACTGGAGCAGGTAACAATACCCTAATTGGTGGTGTTGGAAATGACACTATCAATGCAGGTGATGGTGCAGATAGCATTGATGGTGGTGTTGGCAACGATACAATTAATGCCGGTGATGGCAACAACACTGTTGCCGGTGGTGATGGCAATGATTCAATCACTGCTGGTACCGGTCATGACAACATCGATGCAGGTGCGGGTAACGATACTGTTAAAGCCGGAGCAGGCAACGATACCATCATGGGAGGTAGTGGTAGTGATCAGCTCTATGGTGAAAGTGGCAACGATGTCATCGATGCTGGCAGTGATAACGACAGTGTTTATGGTGGCGATGGCAATGATAAAATCGCAGGTCGCGATGGTAACGACAGTATCGAAGGCGGTAATGGTAATGACATTATGGATGGTGGAGCAGGTAATGACACAATCCTTGGCCAAGCTGGACAAGATATTTTGTCTGGAGGAACAGGCAATGACAATCTGAATGGTGGAACAGGGAACGACACACTATTAGGTGGTTCAGGAAACGATACCCTCGATGGTGGAGCTAACAATGATGTGATGTTGGGTGGTTCGTATGACGATACCTTCAAAACAACGTTAGGCGACACTGTGATCGGTGGTGCTGGTAATGATGTAGTACAGACAACGCCAGGTACAGTAGGACAAGAACTACCAGACAGTCATTCACCTGCGCCAACACCATTCACGGAAGAGCAAATTTTGGAAACGATTGAACAGAATTTGGCTGCAATTGACTCGGCAGTTGATCCGTTCTTCGATTTCCCAGATTTAGGTGATCCGGGTGCACCGGCAAGTGATTGGCTGGATTCGACAGGCAGCGATAACCTGTTTATTGTTGAGATTCCAACTGATATCCCAGCACCAGAACCCACAACTTCGCCAATCTAACAGCGCCTTCAGCGCAATAAAAACCCCTGTTTTTACAGGGGTTTTTTGCTTCTTAGTTCATATCATCATACCGCTCAACGACACAATGCCTCACATGGCACCCCATCGCCATCTTTATCTAACGAGGGCACACGGCATTGCTGTAATACGGCCTTGGCTTCAGCACAATCACGCATTTCGCTGCAACGTGTTTTACGACAATCAGCGGTACCGTTGGCTGCTGGTGGGGTTTTGACTAATGGAGGAATGGAGGGGTCTGTTTTGGCTGAGCTATTGGGAACAAACTGCCCACTGCGTTGCTGTTTGCGCCATTCCCACGGAGCTTGAGGATTAGCCTGTTCCCATAGGCCCTTCTTGGCACGCCGTGCTTGTTCTTGAGCAGCTTGGTAGCGTGAGTCAGATGAGTATTCTTTATACCACCACGCCATCCCTTCTTCTAATAACTGTAAGTTAATTTCCTTACCCTGTAACCACACCACACCTACCACACGACCATAGCGGTCTTTAGTTTCCACGGCGATAGAGACTTGTTTACCAAACACTTTATCTGCCAAAGCTTGTTTGGCTTTACCGCCGTAAGGCATGGCAGATTCGGGAGCATCAATCTGACCTAGGCGTACTTTCACCTTTTCGCGGTTAGCATCAACCAAAGTCAAGGTGTCACCGTCAGCAACAGAAATCACTTTCCCCTCAATTGTTTTTGCTGCCCAACTTGGCACCACTAAAGCAAAGGCCAAGATGGGAACGGCCAACCAACGACCTACACTCTGTTTCATTTTATATCCTTTAATTTTTGCGGCCGTTTCCAATCGGTAAGGGTAATGGCCTTACTCCGTGCAACCGTAAGCGCATCGGCAGGCGCCGTTTTACTGATGACAGAACCGGCACCAATGGTGGCGTTTTCTTCAACCACAACGGGTGCAACAAGCATCGTCCCAGAGCCAATAAAAGCGCCATTGGCAATACGAGTGGTAAATTTATTTACACCATCATAATTACAAGTGATTGTTCCCGCCCCAATGTTGACACCTGCACCAATTACCGCATCCCCAATATAGCTCAGGTGATTGACCTTACTCCCTTGAGCAATGTGAGATTTTTTCACTTCAACAAAGTTACCAATATGCACCTGATCGGCCAGTTCAGCCCCGGGACGCAAACGGGCATACGGCCCTAAACGACATGAAGCCCCCACTTGGGCTTGTTGTAAATGACTAAAAGCCGCAACATCAGTCCCTGCGGCAATGGTGACATCGCGTAAGACACAATTTGGCCCAATCGTCACACCATCGCCTAAGTCAACGACACCTTCAATCACCACATTGATGTCAATAAAGACATCCTTACCACACCGCAGCTCACCGCGTAGATCAAAGCGGTTTGGATCGGCAAGCTGTACCCCTGCTTCTAGCAAGGTATTGGCTTGTTGTCGCTGGTAAATTCTTTCTAATTCAGCCAGTTGTAATTTGCTATTGACCCCTGCGGCTTGCCATGAGTTTGGTACAACACAACCGCGCACCTCCACACCTTCCGCCACGGCTAATGCAATCACATCCGTAAGATAATACTCACCCTGTGCATTACTGTTTGATAAACGTGACAACCAAGCGGCTAGATAACGATTGGGCAATGCCAAAATACCGGTATTGATCTCAGTGATCATTTTTTGTGCTGGCGTGGCATCTTTTTCTTCTACGATAGCGCGAATCTGACCTGCGGCATCACGAACAATGCGACCATAGCCTTGCGGTTGTGGTAAGTGATCGGTGAGTAAAGCAACTTGGTCACCAGCAAGGGTTAACAACTGTTGTAATGTTTCAGCTGAAGTCAGTGGTACATCTCCATACAGCACTAGCGTTGTTCCATCACTAGGCAAAAAGGGTAAGGCTTGCTGTAGTGCATGGCCTGTGCCCAATTGCTGCGCTTGATGTGCCCACTGAATATCTGTTTCTGTGGCGAAGGCCTGTTGTACTTGTTCGCCGCCATGACCATACACCACCACCAATTGCTGTGGTTGCAAGCGTCGAGCGGTAGTAACGACATGACTTAATAAGGAACGACCCGCGAGCGTATGCAGTACCTTAGGCAGGTCTGAACGCATCCGTTTGCCTTGCCCTGCGGCAAGAATCACAATCGAGAGAGAGTTCATTTAATAATCAGACTAAAAAATAGAGATCTTAAACGAAAAACGGGCTGTTACTGATTCAGTAACAGCCCGTCACACCGTAAATGCTCAGTACGGTTAGTGTACCCGCTTGCGCAGATATTCCAGCGCGTGCAGTTCGGCAATGGCCTGTTTCAGCGCAGCACGAGCTTGTGCCACATCTTTATCATCAGAGGCTTTTGCCAATTCTGCTTCAGCCGCTTTCTTGGCTTCAAGCGCACGCTGCTCATCCAGCTCTTCACCGCGAATCGCCGTATCTGCTAGCACGGTAATCGCATTTGGTTGCACTTCCATCATGCCACCAGACACGACCACCAATACTTCCTGTGCCTGACCCGCAACGCGGATGCGCAACGGACCAGGTTTGATACGGGTCAAGAGCGGCACATGACGTGGATAAATACCGATTTCACCCATTTCTGCTGGCGCAACCAAAAATTCGGCTTCACCAGAATAAATTTGGGCTTCGGCACTCACCACTTCCACATGCATCGTACTCATGGGTTAACCCCTCAATTACAGCGACTTGGCTTTTTCGACCGCTTCTTCGATACCACCCACCATATAGAACGCTTGTTCTGGCAGGGCATCGTATTCACCGGACAAGATAGCCTTGAAGCCTTTGATGGTCTCTTTCAGGCTCACGTACTTACCTGGCGAACCGGTAAACACTTCAGCCACAAAGAACGGCTGGGACAAGAAACGCTGGATCTTACGCGCACGAGCCACCACCAGTTTGTCTTCTTCAGACAATTCATCCATACCCAGAATCGCAATGATGTCACGCAATTCTTTGTATTTCTGCAGGGTTGCTTGCACACCGCGTGCGACGTTGTAGTGCTCTTCGCCAACCACTAATGGATCGAGCTGACGAGAGGTGGAGTCCAGTGGATCCACTGCAGGGTAAATACCCAAAGCAGCAATATCACGAGACAACACAACGGTTGCATCCAAGTGGGCGAAAGTGGTTGCAGGGGATGGGTCAGTCAAGTCATCGGCTGGCACATACACGGCTTGGATCGAGGTAATCGAACCCACTTTGGTCGACGCCACACGTTCTTGGAATTTACCCATTTCTTCTGCCAGCGTAGGTTGATAACCCACAGCAGAAGGCATACGGCCCAACAACGCAGACACTTCGGTACCGGCCAAGGTGTAACGATAGATGTTGTCCACGAACAACAACACGTCACGACCTTCATCACGGAACTTCTCGGCCATGGTCAGACCAGTCAGTGCCACGCGCAGACGGTTGCCAGGAGGTTCGTTCATCTGGCCATAAACCAGCGCCACTTTATCGAGAACGTTCGACTCTTTCATTTCATGATAGAAGTCGTTACCTTCACGAGTCCGCTCACCCACACCGGTAAACACAGAGAAACCACTGTGTTCGGCAGCGATGTTACGGATCAACTCCATCATGTTCACGGTTTTGCCCACACCGGCACCACCGAACAGACCCACTTTACCGCCCTTAGCGAACGGACACAGCAAGTCAATCACCTTAATACCGGTTTCCAGCAATTCGGTGGCAGAGGACAATTCGTCGAATTTAGGTGCAGCGCGGTGAATTGGCATGCGCTCTTCGGTGCCAATCGGACCCAATTCGTCAATTGGGGTCCCCAGCACATCCATAATACGACCTAAAGTAGCGGTACCCACGGGCACCGAAATCGGTGTACCGGAGTTCACGACCGGAAGACCACGTTTCAGGCCATCCGAGCTACCCATCGCAATGGCACGAACCACGCCGTCACCAAGCTGCTGTTGTACTTCCATGGTCAGACCGGTGTCCACCACGCGAAGGGCGTCATAGACCTTGGGGATGCTACCGCGCGGGAATTCCACGTCGATAACCGCACCAATGATCTGTACGATTTTGCCTTGGCTCATTATCGGTTCCTATAAATCAATACTGTTTCCCGCGCGCCTTACACGGCGGCTGCGCCGGCGACGATTTCCGAAAGTTCGGTGGTAATCGCTGCCTGACGGGCCTTGTTGTAGGTGAGCTTGAGGGTCTCGATCACATTAGCCGCATTGTCAGTTGCAGCCTTCATCGCCACCATCCGTGCTGCTTGTTCCGATGCCATATTTTCAGCAACGGATTGGTAAATCACGGATTCAATGTAGCGTTTCACCAAAAACTCGATCACAGAGGAAATATCCGGTTCGTACAGATATTCCCAAGAATATGGATATTCTTGTTCGAGCTCTTCTGGTTTGAGTGGCAACAACTGTTCGCTCTTCGGCTCTTGTTTCATCGTGTTGATAAATTTCGAGTACACGATGTGCAAAGCGTCGATACGACCTTCTTGATAAGCCTTCAACATCACCGACACCGGGCCGATGAGTTTGTCCATCTGAGGGGTATCCCCCAGATGTGTTGCGCTCGCCACAATGTTCATCTTCAGACGTTGGGCAGCGGTGTAGCCTTTTTGACCGAGGGCGCAGACGTCAATTTCGACGCCCTTGTCCATCAACGCTTGCGCGTCATTAAAGAACTGACGCAATACGTTTGCATTTAAGCCACCGCACAAACCCTTGTCCGAGGAAATCAGAATGATGCCAACACGCTTGACGTCGTCTCTGGCATCCAAAAACGGATGGCTAATATCCGTATTGGTTTCAGCCAGATGCGCCATCACCTCGCGGATTTTCTCCGCGTAGGGACGCGCTTGACGCATACGTTCTTGCGTCTTACGCATCTTGGAAGTTGCGACCATCTGCATTGCGCGGGTGATCTTCTGCGTGTTTTGCACGCTTTTGATCTTGGTGCGAATTTCCTTCCCGACTGCCATATCCCAATCCTTTCAGTATCGTCTGGAAAGATCAGGCGAAGTTGTAGCCGGATTTGAACGATTCGAGCGCCTTAGCCAATTTCTTGTCGTTCTCGTCAGACAGCTTGCCGCTTTTCTCGATGTCGGCCAGCACGTCAGCATGATTGGCCTTCATATGCGACAAGAATGCCGCTTCAAAGCCCAATGCTTTTTTCACTGGCACGCCTTCGTAGAAACCCTTGGTCACGGCATACAGTGTCAACGCCATTTCGGATACGCTGAGTGTCGAGAATTGCTTCTGTTTCATCAGCTCAGTGACGATTTCACCGTGTTGCAACTGTTTACGGGTTGTCTCATCCAAATCGGAAGCGAACTGCGCAAACGAGGCCAATTCACGATACTGAGCCAAAGCCAGACGAATACCACCGCCCAGTTTTTTGATCACGCTGGTTTGCGCTGCACCACCAACACGCGACACGGAAATACCGGCGTTGATAGCAGGACGAATACCAGAGTTGAACAAGTCAGTTTCCAAGAAGATCTGACCGTCAGTAATCGAAATCACGTTGGTTGGCACGAATGCAGACACATCACCGGCTTGGGTTTCAATGATTGGCAACGCGGTCAGAGAACCGGTTTGGCCTTTCACTTCACCATTGGTGAAGGCTTCAACATAGTCAGCATTCACACGAGCAGCACGCTCTAACAGACGGCTGTGCAGATAGAACACGTCACCTGGGTAGGCTTCACGGCCTGGCGGACGGCGCAACAGCAAAGAAATCTGACGGTAAGCAACGGCTTGTTTGGACAAGTCGTCATACACGATCAGCGCGTCTTGGCCACGGTCGCGGAAATATTCACCCATTGTGCAACCGGCGTAAGGTGCCAAGAATTGCAAAGCAGCGGTATCAGAAGCCGAAGCCGCGACGATGATGGTGTGACCCATCGCGCCGTGTTCTTCTAACTTACGCACCACGTTAGCAATCGAGGAGGCCTTTTGACCCACTGCAACATAGATACATATTACGCCAGTACCTTTTTGGTTGATGATCGCGTCCAAAGCAACGGCAGTTTTACCGGTTTGGCGGTCACCAATGATCAACTCACGCTGACCACGACCAATTGGCACCATCGAGTCAACCGACTTCAAGCCAGTTTGCAATGGCTGGTCAACTGATTTACGCGCGATCACACCAGGCGCCACTTTTTCGAGAGGCGAGGTCAATTTGGTGTTGATTGGGCCTTTGCCGTCGATAGGACGACCGAGGGAATCAACAACGCGACCAACCAGCTCGGGGCCAATTGGCACTTCCAAAATGCGACCGGTGCATTTTACTTCCGAACCTTCGGAAATATGTTCGTATTCACCAAGAACCACCGCGCCGACCGAGTCACGCTCCAAGTTCATGGCCAGACCGAACGTATTGCCGGTAAATTCGAGCATTTCACCCTGCATCACGTCTTTCAGACCATGGATGCGGACGATACCGTCGGTCACCGAAATGACGGTACCGGTGGTACGCGCTTCGGTCGAGGACGGCAGGTTCTGAATCTTCTCGCGAATAAGCTCGCTGATTTCAGAAGGATTCAACTGCATGATGTCTCCTAACTTTTGAGGCTTACCGCCATTGCGTGCAGTTTGCCGCGCACCGACGCATCAATCACGTCATCCCCCACCTGCAGGCAAACCCCGCCAATGAGTTCGGGATCGACTTTCGAGGTCAGAGCAACCTGCTTGCCGTATTTGGCTTTCAGCGTTTCGGCAAGCTCGGCGGCTTGGGTTTCGGTGAGCGGGAAGGCGGATGTCACGACTACATCGAGCACACCTTCTTCCTGCTTCTTCAGGAGTTCAAACTGGCTGGCAATTTCCGGTAGCAGCGTCAGACGGCGGTTCTCAGCCAAAGCGCTGAGCAGGTTTTTCACCTGTGCATCGGCACGATCACCAATCAAACCGGCCAACAACTTTTCGACCTCGTCTGGGGTACGTTCCGGGTGGGTTACGATCCCTTGTACGTCGGGGTGGTTAACCACCGCCGACAGCCAAGCCAGCGCCTCGCTCCATGCGGGGAGACGCTTTTCTTCTTTGGCCAACCGGAATACCGCTTCGGCGTAGGGCCTTGCTACGGTAATGAGCTCTGCCATGGGGTAATTACAACTCCGCTTTGATGGAAGCCAACAAATCAGCGTGTTTAGCTGCATCGATTTCGCGGCGCAGAATCTTCTCTGCACCAGCGACAGTGATATCGGCCACTTGAGCACGCAGAGCTTCTTTAGCTCGTTGTACTTCTTGACCAACCTCAGCACGGGCGTCGGTGATAATTTTCTCACCTTCGACCTTCGCAGCTTGTTTCGCCTCTTCAATGATCTGGTTAGCACGCTTTTCAGCAGCCATCACCAGTTCAGTTGCCTGTTGCTTCGCTTGACGGATCTGTTCTTCGACACGCTTAGAAGCTTGTTCCAGATCTTGCTTGCCGCGTTCTGCAGCAGCTAAACCGTCAGCGATGCGCTTGGCACGCTCATCCATCATGTTAGTAAGCGGAGGCCAAACAAATTTCATGGTGAACCACACTAGGATAGCGAAAGTAATCGCTTGCCCTAGCAGTGTTGCGTTGATATCCACGCTTGTTTTCCTCCTTAGTTCAACAACGACATCCGCTGTGCGGCCTCAAGGATTACGCGCCCAGCGCGGCCTTGGCAGCAGACAGGAACGGGTTGTTGAAGGTGTACAGCAGAGCAACACCGACACCAATCATGGAGATGGCGTCCAACAGACCGGCGATAATGAACAGCTTGGTTTGCAGCACAGGAATCAGCTCTGGCTGGCGAGCCGAGCTTTCCAGGAATTTGCCGCCCAGAATGGCAAAGCCAAGAGCCGTACCGATAGCGCCCAGACCGATGATGAGGGCAGCGGCCAGCACGGTCATGCTTTGGATCTGAGTAACGAGAGCTTCCATTGATATCTCCTAAATCAAGTCAAGGATGGTTAAGAAAAACACGAAAAAAACACGGTTATTAGGGTTGATGCAGTGTGATACACCGCATCAACCCAGAAAATTAATGGTCTTCAACTGCCAAGCTCAGGTACACGATGGTCAACATCATGAACACGAAAGCTTGCAAGGTAATCACCAAGATGTGGAAGATGGCCCACGGCGCACCCAACAACCACTGTGCCCAGAATGGCAACAGGGCAATCAAGATGAAGATCAGTTCGCCGGCGTACATGTTACCGAACAAACGAAGTGCCAGAGAGATTGGTTTTGCCAACAGCTCAATAATTTGGAACACAAAGTTGATTGGACCAACTTTAGGGCCGAATGGAGCCGAGAACAATTCGTGAATGTAACCGCCCAAACCTTTAGCTTTGATCGAGAAACCGATAATGCAGAACATCACCGACAACGACATAGCGAAAGTTGCGTTCACGTCAGCAGATGGCACCACGCGCAAATACACGTGATGAGGATCTGCACCAAAAACATGCTCACCAATCAGTTGAGCGATGTAAGGCAGTAAGTCAACTGGCAACAAGTCCATGGTGTTCATTAAGAACACCCAAACGAAAATGGTCAAAGCTAAAGGGGCAATCACTGCACTCTTAGCATGGAACACATCTTTCACTTGGTTTGCCACCATTTCAACAATCATTTCAACGAATAATTGCAGGCGGCCAGGATTTTCCATGCTAAATGTTTTCGCCACACGCGTGAAAACAAATAGAAAGATAAAGCCCAAAGCCAATGACACACTGAATGTGTCGATATTAATTGCCCAAAACCCGCCATCATGCGGTACTGTCGCATGTGTAAGGTGGTGCTTGATGTACTCTGTCGCGTTACCTGCCATAGTCAGCTCTCGGTTTATGTAGATAGAAGACTGATCCAGTACGCTGCCTGAGCAAGCACAAACGCTCCAAGGAGCGCTGGTGCTGAAACTGACTTGAAAACCAACAAAACCACCACAAATAGCGCAATGGTCAGTAGTAATTTCGCTGCTTCGGCGCGGAAGTGGGCCTTAAGTAAAACTTGGGGCGCAACTCTGCGACGCGAGTAAGCCAATTTCGCGTACAACAAGCCCGGGAGGATAGCTAACATCCCCCCAGCCAAAGCTGACAACAATCCGATGAGGGGCGGTGACACTAAAATGCTGCCTAGCAGCATGGAAACCGCAGTCAATCGGACTTGCCAACGTAAAACCTTTGCAACCTCTCGTGTAATCACGTCTGGCGCCAAATCAAAACCGCTGGATTGTACGGGAGGCCTGCCATTCACGTCAACGCAAGCAGACCTATATCAGATGATTAAATTGTATTTATAAACCCTTATTTTTCTCAGTCTTTTTTTGTAAGCCATGCAAAATTTCGTCTAACTGAGCCAAATCGCTATATTCAATGGTCAGACGACCATTCCCACGCTTTCCATGCCGAATATGTACGGTGGTACCTAATTGGTCAGATAGGGTCTCTTCGAGACGACGAATATCGGGATCTTGTTGCAGTGCAACCTTTTTTTGCACTGCGGAATGATGGAGATAATGCTGGACACGACGTTCAGTTTCTCGCACTGACCATTGCTGCGTTGCAGCGTGTTGTGCCCACTCGATTTGTTGCAATACCGGCAAAGCCAATAAGGCCCGTGCATGTCCCATATCGAGTTTTTTTTCATGCACCAAGACTTGCACCGGCTCGGGCAGGGTCAACAATCGCAATAAATTACTGATTGCACTGCGTGACCGACCCAAGGCAGCAGCAGCACTTTCATGGGTCATGTGGAATTCATCAATCAGACGTTGCACCCCAGTGGCTTCTTCGAGCGGGTCAAGCTGCTCTCGTTGAATGTTTTCAATCAAAGCAATCGCTAAAGCCGCTTGGTCAGGGACAGTACGAATAACGGCCGGTATGTCAGCTAAACCGGCTAATTGGGCGGCTCGCCAACGACGTTCACCGGCAATTATCTCATAACGACCCAAGCCAATTTCTCGCACGACAACCGGTTGAATGACCCCTTGTACTCGGATTGAATCCGCTAAAGCTGCCAGCGCCGCTTGATCCATGTGCGAGCGAGGTTGATACACACCCGCTTGCAATGCAGTCACAGGTAGTGACTGCAACCGATCTTCACCCTGATTTTCATGGGCCAATAAAGCATCTAGACCACGTCCCAACCCTTTTAACTTTGGCTTGCTCATGCTTTCGCCTGTGCTTTACCGTAGTAGGCCAAAATTTCATCTGCTAAAGCGAGATAAGCTTTAGTGCCTCGTGCCGACTTATCATACGCCAATACCGGCATACCATAACTAGGCGCTTCGGCAAGCCGCACATTGCGAGGAATCGCCGTTTCTAATACTTGATCCGGAAAATGTTGTTGTAACTCAGCGACAACTTGTTTTGATAACGTACTGCGCGCATCAAATAAGGTTCGTAGCAAACCAAGCAGTTCAATGCGTGGATTTAATGCAGCACGCAGTTTTTTTAACGTATTCAGTAAATCAGTCAGGCCTTCTAAGGCATAGTATTCGCATTGCATCGGAATCAACACCCGCTCTGCCGTAGTTAACCCATTTAAGGTCAACAGGTTAAGTGCGGGTGGGCAATCAAGCAAGATAAAATCATAGTCTGCTGCAATAGGCTGCAAAGCCTGCCGCAACCGTAACTCGCGTTGCTCCAATTCGACCAGTTCTAGTTCTGCGCCAGCCAAGTGACGGTTGGCAGGTAACACCGCAAAGCCACCTTTTTCTGCAGTCTGTAAGATCTGTGCCACCGTTGCCCGACCAATCAAGAGGTGATACACACTGAGCTGCAAACCGTGTTTATCAATGCCACAGGCGGTGGTGGTATTACCTTGTGGATCAAGATCCACCACTAATACTCGTTGACCACGGGCTGCTAAGCTAGCAGCAAGGTTCACGACCGTCGTGGTTTTGCCAACGCCACCCTTTTGATTTGCCACTGCAATGCAATGCTGCATATTAAGCCACCACTAATTTGACCAAATGACGTTCAGCTTCTAAGTTCGGCACCTGCAAGGCTTCAACAGCTTGAACCCGAATATCAGCCGGTAATTGTGCGATCTCTTCATAGGGATACACCCCTTTGAGTGCGGCCCAATAACCGTCAGTTGTTAATAAGTGACGGGTCAAGCGGATAAACTCATTCAGTTCAGCGAATGCACGCGAGGTAATGACATCAAACTTGTCAGCTGGTTGATAGGCTTCCACCCGATCACAGACCACCTCAACTTGAGATAAGCCCAGCTCAATCACCGCTTGTTTTAAGAAAGTGGTTTTTTTGTGGTTGGCATCAAGTAATGTCAGTTGCCAATCGGGCCGTAAGATAGCGAATAAAATTCCCGGCATCCCGCCGCCAGATCCCACGTCCAATACTCGCCGAGCCGTGATATGTGGCAAGGCAGCCAGACTGTCTAACACATGGTAAGACAACATCCGTTCCGATTCGCGTACCGCTGTCAGGTTGTATACGCGGTTCCATTTATCTAACAGATCGACATAGGCTAATAATTGGTCGATTTGTTCGAGGCTGGCGGTAAGACCCAGTGTAGTGAGGCCATGTTGCAATTCATCGCGAGAAGAAGACATAGTGTTAATTTTTCGTGGAGCGAGTTGTTGACGACAAACCCCGCTTGAGATGGACATGGAGTAAAGAAATCGCCGCTGGCGTCATGCCTTGAATCCGTGAAGCCTGACCCAAGGTCTCGGGACGATGTTGGTTCAGACGTTGTTGCACTTCCTTCGATAAACCTGAAACCAAAGCATAATCAATGTTTTGTGGTAGGCGGACATCTTCCAACTGATCGCGGCGCGCAATTTCCTCTTGTTGGCGTGCAATATAGCCTTGGTACTTAATTTGGATTTCCACCTGTTCCGCCACCTCTGCCGCTGCTACCGCTTCACCAAAGGCAGTCAGACCAGACAAAGTCTGATAATTCACTTGTGGACGGCGTAGTAAGTCGGCCAAGGTGTATTCACGTTCAATGGTTTGTCCAAGAACGGCCAGCGCTTCCTCAGCGGGCACCAAGCGTGGATTGACCCAAGTGTGTTGCAAACGAGCGTTTTCAGCGTCAATTGCATCACGCTTGCGACAGAATGCTTCCCATTGGGCATCACTGATTAAACCTAGAGCGCGCCCCTGTTCAGTCAGACGTAAGTCAGCATTGTCTTCACGCAGTTGCAAGCGATATTCGGCGCGGCTGGTAAACATTCGATAGGGCTCGGATACACCACGGGTGATCAAGTCATCCACCAACACCCCGATATAGGCCTCGGCTCGACTTGGACACCAGCTGGCTTCCTCACGGGCATAGCGTGCCGCATTGATACCAGCCAGCAGCCCTTGTGCCGCTGCTTCTTCGTAACCCGTGGTGCCGTTAATTTGTCCGGCAAAGAACAACCCTTGGATAGATTTCGTTTCTAGACTGCTCTTTAAGTTACGCGGGTCGAAGTAGTCATATTCGATGGCATAGCCAGGGCGCAGAATATGGGCGTTTTCTAAGCCAACAATCGAACGTACCGCTGCCAACTGAATATCGAAGGGCAAACTGGTTGAAATCCCATTAGGATAAAACTCGTTTGTATCTAGCCCTTCTGGTTCCAAAAATACCTGATGACTATTACGATCAGCAAAACAACAGGGCAATTGCTTTGGGTGTAGTGCGCGAGAACCTCGGAAGCTGAAAACAGGTTCGGGGTTATCCCCCGGTTGTTCTTCCAAGATATCAAAGCGAATCGTGCGGCCATCAATACGCGGTGGGGTGCCAGTTTTTAAGCGGCCGACTGGCAAAGCCAACTCACGAAGACGTGCGCCGAGTGTCACCGCAGCCGGATCACCCGCACGACCGCCGGTATAGTTTTCTAAGCCGACATGAATTTTTCCAGAGAGGAAAGTCCCCGCTGTCAACACCACTGAACGGGCTTTAAACTGAATCCCGATGGTGGTCACCACACCACTGACTCGCTCACCCTCGAGTAACAAGTCATCAACCTGTTGTTGAAACAGCCATAAATTTGGCTGATTTTCCAACATCGTGCGAATAGCGGCTTTGTAGCGAACACGGTCGGCTTGGGCACGGGTTGCGCGAACAGCAGGGCCTTTACTGGCATTGAGGGTACGAAACTGAATCCCGCCCATATCCGTGGCTAAGGCCATCGCCCCACCTAAAGCATCGACTTCTTTCACTAAATGTCCCTTGCCAATCCCGCCAATAGAGGGATTGCACGACATTTGGCCGAGGGTTTCGATATTGTGAGTCAATAGTAGGGTGGTCCGTCCCATGCGAGCAGCGGCCAGTGCCGCCTCAGTACCAGCATGACCTCCACCCACGACAATGACTTCGAATTCTGTTGGGAACAACATGAGCCGTCGCTAATCTGCAAAAAATCAAGTGCGGCATTGTACGGGAATTCGCCCAACAACGTCAGCAACACAGATGCAGCAAAAACAAAAAATCACTTACACATCAAAGCCATAAGATTTTAACCTTCCATTCACTCGGGTTTCACTTTCCCTCTCTAGGCTAAAGCGGTCGTTTCAATTCGGGAGAAATCCATGTTGCAACACGGCTCGACGCTTCAGTCTCAGACATTCTCGCGCCCACGCTTTAGCGTCGGTTTGGCTCAAAACAAATGGGATGTGCAAGCAGCACAACGGTTGCGTTATCAAGTCTTTGCTGAAGAAATGGGCGCAAAACTGTCTTCTGCCCATGTAGAGCTGGACGAGGATGACTACGATGCAGTGTGCGATCATCTGATTGTCCGTGACGAGATGAGTGGACAAGTGGTAGGAACCTACCGCTTATTGCCCCCGCATCGGGCACAACAGCTGCCCCAACTCTATTCAGAACAAGAGTTTGATTTGTCTGGGCTGGCACCGATTCGCCACCACCTGATCGAAATTGGCCGTTCTTGCGTTCATAAAGATTTTCGTAGTGGTGCAGTGATTACCTTGCTGTGGTCAGGCTTAGCCGAGTATTTACTCAATAGTGGTCACGAGTACCTGATTGGATGTGCCAGTGTGGGCTTGGCCGACAACGCAGCCCAAGTGATTGCAGTCCAACAACATTTACATCAACACCCAGCACAACAAGCCAGCGGTTGGGGTATTTGTCCCTATCAGCCATTGGTGTTGTCTTCGTTCGATACAGCTGACCAGTTGCCCGCGCTTCCGCCTTTAATAAAAGGGTATTTGCGCGCTGGAGCGAAAATCGTCCCTGAGCCAGCATGGGATAGTGACTTTCACTGTGCCGATTTTTTTGTGATCTGGTCTCGGCAACAAATCAGCCAACGTTATGGCCGACACTTTTTAGCTCAGGCAGCCTAAAACCTGAACCAAGGCCATACAATAGCGTGCTTTGTTGGGTGAAAATGTGAGTGTGGCCGTGTCGTCGTATCCCTTACAGCCAATTGGTATTGTTGAAAGTTGCTTTTGCGAGAAATTCGGTATTCCTCGCCAACCCGGTTTAGTGGCGGCAGCACAAGGCCGACTGCGCCTATTGCCGCCATTTGACCAAGCCGACACGGTGCGCGGCCTTGAACAGTTTTCCCATCTGTGGCTGACGTTTGTTTTTCATCAAACGGCAGAACAAGGCTGGAAACCGCTGATTCGTCCGCCTAAATTGGGTGGCAATACACGGGTTGGTGTGTTTGCCAGCCGTTCTACTTTTCGCCCCAATCCGATTGGCTTATCGGTAGTCGAGCTGTTAGAGGTCGATACCACCTCGGGCGTATGCTTAACCCTCGGTGGCGTAGACTTGCTTGATGGCACACCCGTGTTAGACATCAAACCTTATCTTCCCTATGCCGATAGCCTGCCTCACGCCACCACAGGCTACGCACCACCACCACAACGTTTTATTGAGCATGTCACTTGGACAGCACAGGCACAACAGGCTTTATTGCAACTGAGTCAACATCCTAGCCAAGATCGCATGTTAATTACCGAACTGTTACAACAAGACCCTCGTCCCGGTTATCAACAAACTGAGCCAGAACGAATCTATGGTATGCAACTCAAAGTAGGGAATGTGCGTTGGCGGGTATTGCCACAGGGTGCGGAGGTGATTGACATTGAGCCCCCCCTTTAAGACTCGGCTAAGGCCCACCATCTACACTGTCACTGTGCGTATTCGCGCTCATTTTTAGATTTTGCTGGAGAACCATCATGACCTTGCAACCAAGCCGCCTTGTTTTATGTTTGACGCTGACCGCAGTGCTCGCGGCACCGCTTGCAGAAGCCGCCCGACTGGGGAAAGGGAAATCCAGTGGAATGCAGCGCAGTACCCCGACCCAAAGCTATAACCAACAAACGCCAGCAGCAAAACCACAACCGTTAGCGCCTGCACCGATGGCGCCACAAACCGCACGCCCAGCCTCCTCTGGCCCCGGAGTAGGTGGTATGGTAGCCGCAGGTGTCGCGGGTGCTGCCGCCGGCTATATGCTGAGCGAGGCCCTCAGCGATGATGAAAAAGCCGCCGCCGATACTGCCGCGAAAACCGCAGAAGGCGCAGCAAATAACGCTGCGACAGCTGCGACAGCTGCGACCACCGCTGCACCTGCTGCCGCTGCAGCAACCCCAGCACCGGCTCCCACTGAAGAAGGGGGGGGATTCCCTTGGGGTGGTTTGATTTTGCTGATGTTGTTAGGTGGCGCAGTCATGATGTTCATGAAGAAAAAGAAAACTGCCTCGCCTTTGTCACAACGTCCATTGGGTGGTGGCTTAGCGCCAGCGGGTGGCGTGCCTTATGGTCAGGATATGCAACGCAATCAAACCCCCGGCAGTTCACTGTTCAATAACACACCCTATGCCCAAGGCGGCGGTGGGATGAGTGCGGCTTCTAACTTTGCCTCTGGTCGCTTGCCTGATGGCACCGAAGTACCTCACTTTTTGCGCCAAGCCAAAGCCACCTTCTTGCATGTGCAAAGCATGAATAATCCTGCCAACTTGGATGAAATTCGTAAGTATCTGACGCCCCAACTGTTTGATGCCTTGCGTGCTGATATTAGCGACAACATGGAGCCTGCTGATTTCCCAACGCTGAATTGCGACTTCTTAAATGCAGAACAGGAAAATGGCGGTTACGTCGCAAGCGTGCGCTTCCACGGTATGGTCAGCGAGTCGGTGAACGCACCTTTGATGCCATTTAGCGAAACATGGCACTACATCAAATCCGCACAAACCGATAACAAATGGATTGTGGCAGGGATTCAACAAGGTTAACTAGCGGCTTCCCGCAAAGCCCTTTGGCCCAACTTCGGTTGGGCTTTTTTTCGGCCTGAATTTCACGCAGCGCGTATAATCTAGACCATCTTTTGTCTTTCATCCCCAAGCGAAGAGGTAAGGCGATGGCCAATCCGCTGTACCAGAAACATATCATTTCCATCTCTGATCTGAGCCGTGAAGAATTAGAGCTGGTGGTACATACTGCAGCTGAACTCAAACGACATCCCCGCAACGACCTATTAAAAGATCGGGTCGTAGCAAGCTGTTTTTTCGAAGCGTCAACCCGCACTCGGCTATCGTTTGAAACCGCAGTGCAACGGCTAGGCGGCTCGGTGATTGGGTTTGCCGATGCAGGCAATACCTCCCTCGCCAAAAAAGGGGAAACACTGGCCGACTCGGTGAGAATTATCACCTCGTATGTGGATGCTTATGTAATGCGCCATCCTCGTGATGGTGCAGCACGGTTGGCTGCAGAATGTTCAACTAAGCCAGTCATCAATGCCGGTGATGGTGCCAACCAACACCCAACACAAACCCTACTGGATTTGTTTACTTTGCATGAAACCCAAGGTCGGCTTGATGGGTTGAAAGTGGCTTTTGTCGGAGATTTGAAATATGGGCGCACAGTGCATTCCTTGGTGCAGGCCCTATCGTTATTTGGCTGTCGCTTCTATTTTATTGCCCCGCTGGCCTTAGCCTTACCTGACTATCTTTATGAAGAGTTAGACGAGCGCAATATCGACTATTCCGACCATGAAGACATCGAAGAAGTGGTACCAGAGCTGGATATTCTGTATATGACGCGGGTGCAGAAAGAACGCTTTGAAGAAACGGAATTCCATCAGGTCAAATCGCGTTTCGTGTTGACCGCAGACACGCTGGCGCAGGCCCGTCCCAACTTGCGGGTGTTACATCCCTTGCCACGGGTGGATGAAATTGAAACGGGTGTTGACCAAACCCCGTATGCCTATTATTTCCAACAAGCAGAAAACGGCGTTTATGCCCGCCAAGCCTTATTGGCTTTGGTTCTTAACGAGACGCTTTAAGAAAGACCGCTGTAATGGAACACAAACTTACCGTTGAAGCCTTAAAAGATGGCACTGTGATTGACCATATTCCGGCGGGTCAAGGTCGTCGGATTGCGAAGCTGTTACGTTTATCAGAAAGCGGGCAGCGGGTATATATGGGGTTTAATCTCCCTAGCCAACGCTCGGGAAAAAAAGACCTGATTAAGGTCGAAAATATCTTATTAAGCGCAGAAGACGCTAACCAGTTAGCGCTGTACGCTCCTGATGCCACAGTGAATGTCATTGAAGACTTTGAGGTAGTGGCAAAACACAAATTAGGCGTCCCAGAATCCATCGCAGGGGTATTGGTGTGTCCAAATAGCAACTGTATTAGCCATGTTGAACCGGTCACAAGTCACTTTAGTGTCCGCAGCCGCCACGGTGAAATTCGCCTGAAATGTAAATACTGTGAAAAGGCTTACGCAAAAGAAGTTTTTACCGGTTTAAGCTAGGCCAATCGACTGGCCTTTGCAGGCAAAAACCGTTAGGGTATGGGGCCAAACTTTGTTGAGGCCAGTCGTGTCCCCTGCTCATCACCCTCCTCCTAAGCTGTGGTTGCCGATTCTTGCCACAGCAATCGCCTTGATTGTCGTCCACGGTCTTGGACGCTTTGCCTATACCCCGTTGTTGCCAATGTTGGTTGCTGACGGGGTTTTTTCTTTGCAAACCGGTGCCACGATGGCAACGTGGAATTACATCGGTTATTTGCTGGGAGCCGTGTTAGCAATTCGCTTTCACCATCCCGACCACATTCGCCGCGCCCTGCCGCTCGCGCTGGCAACCAGTGCTATCACAACCAGTCTACAAATTATCGCAACGGATCCCACACTGTTTTTATTGCTGCGTTTATTCAACGGCATTAGCAATGGCATTGTGTTTGTGCAAGCGCCGGCCTTGGTGTTGGAATGGTTATCGCGGCATGGCAAGTTGGCATTAAGTGGGTTGGTGTACTTTGGTGTCGGAACGGGATTGTTACTGTCGAATGCGTTGGCATGGTGGCCGCATGAGATATTGCATGGTATGGATCGCTGGTGGCCAATGGCCTTATGTGCTATTCCGCTGGCCGCATTCAGTGGTTGGCATTTAATGCGGCTAGATCGACCGGATTCACCACAAGCCGCTGCGCCCACGCCTCATACCACCACACCATTGATCGACCGCAAAAGTTTGCCACTCTTTATGGCCTATGCTGGTGCAGGTTTAGGCTATATCTTGCCCACCACTTTTCTACCGGTTGTCGCCAAAGAACAACTGCCTGCCGATCACTGGCTACTGGGTGGAGCATGGACTATTTTGGCGTGTTGCACCTTGGGCGCGGCGTGGCTGTGGAATCAACTCGGCGCACGCTTAGGGGACAAAACAGCGTTGTTATTGAATTATGCTATTCAAGGCGCTGGGGTATTTGCACCGCTGTTGTTCAGCGGCAGTGTTGGTGTGTTGTTATGTGCTGTGTTGGTCGGCACCACTTTCCTCGGCAGTGTTTTGCTTAGCCAACGCTTGGGCCGCAACCTCCACCCCCACCAAGGGCCAAGAATTTCTGCTGGTTTGGTGACGTTATATGCTTTTACCCAACTGACAGGGCCGTGGATGGCACGGTGGTGGCTTGATCATGGCGCCAGCATGACCGATACCTACTTGGTGGGTGGCGTGGCGTTGGTGTGGGCATGGCTGTGGACATTACGGACACCAAAGGCTTAAATATATTTTTTTACATAATGTTTTTTAGTGTATTATTTACCTACGACATTCTTCTTTCTACTGTGTCACAGGAGTCCAAAAATGCAATGCAATATCGGTAAAACAGAGCGCGTGATTCGCGTGATTGCAGGATTAGGTATCGTGAGTTTGGCTTTTGTTGGGCCAGCCAGCCCTTGGGCATTTTTAGGTTTGGTTCCCGTGGCAACCGGCCTGTTGGGATGGTGCCCACCTTATGCCATCTTGGGTATCAATACCTGCAAGAAATGAGCAAAAGCTTTTGATGACAAAAAACGGCGACTGTTGCGGTCGCCGTTTTTACATTTTTGCTGTGAACCAGTTTAGATGTGAGCCCCTTCATCAACAAACACCGCCACTTTACGGGGGCGAATATAGACCTGATCGCCTAACATTAAACGCAGCGATTGATATTGTTCCTTGGTCAGGGCAGCATCGATATAGGCATCGCTGTCATCACGTTTTAATTCAACTCGGACAATCGGCCCTACGGCGTGGATATGCTCAATGGTGCCAGAAGCCAAGGCCGCCCCGGGTTCACGCGATAACTCAATATCATGCGGCCGCACATACACTTTCGCCGCCCCATCCGTGGCTGATGCGTCAGCAATCGGGTGTGCATAGTCGCCAATTGCAACTTGCCCAGCATCGACCCGACCGTGGAATAAATTCACATCCCCTAAGAATTGCGTCACAAAAGGCGTAGCAGGGGTTTCGTAGATTTCATCTGGTCGACCGGCTTGTTCAATCCGGCCATGATTCATCACCACCACACGATCCGATACTTCTAATGCTTCTTCCTGATCATGGGTAACAAACACGCTGGTAATGTGCATTTCATCGTGCAACCGGCGTAACCACCGGCGCAAATCTTTACGCACCTTGGCATCTAATGCACCAAAAGGCTCATCTAACAACAACACCCGAGGTTCGACGGCCAACGACCGCGCCAAAGCAATCCGCTGCCGTTGACCACCCGATAACTGTGCAGGATAAGCGTCTGCCAGCCAATCTAATTGCACCAATTTCAATAACTTCATCACCCGTTCGCGGATTTCTTCTTTGGAAGGACGCGAACGACGCGGACGGACACTTAAACCAAACGCCACATTATCAAATACGGTCATATGGCGGAACAGCGCATAGTGTTGAAAGACAAAACCGACTTGGCGTTCTGACACGTGGCGATCGGTAGCATCTTCACCATGAAACAGAATTTGACCGGAATCGGGGGTTTCTAAGCCAGCAATAATGCGCAATAAAGTGGTTTTGCCACAGCCAGAGGGCCCCAGCAACGCCAATAATTCACCCGAAGCAATGTCGAGATTGATATTTTCTAGGGCAATAAAATCGCCAAAGGTCTTACGTACATTACGGATATCGATACTCATGACAAAACCATCCTTAATTCGTCGTCAGGCCATCACACTTAATGTGCACTTGCCAAGCGAGCGCGGGCTTCTAATGGCACGGCATCGCCTTTATGTTGTTGGGTCGCGCGCCATTCCACAAAGGTTTTGAGCGCCAATGTCACCAAAGCCAAGCCAGCCAATAACGAAGCACAGGCAAAAGCACCGATGAAGTTATATTCGTTGTAAAGAATTTCGACGTGCAGGGGAACGGTATTGGTCTGGCCACGAATATGTCCCGAGACCACACTCACTGCGCCAAACTCACCCATTGCACGGGCATTACATAAAATCACGCCATATAACAGACCCCACTTGATATTTGGCAGTGTCACACGCCAAAAGGTCTGCCAACCAGAGGCCCCTAAGACCAAAGCGGCTTGTTCCTCGTCGGCCCCTTGTGCCTGCATCAGAGGGATTAGCTCACGCGCAACAAAGGGGAAAGTCACAAACACAGTAGCCAATACAATGCCGGGGATGGCAAAGATAATTTTAATATCATGCTCAGCAAGCCACGGGCCTAACCAGCCTTGCGCCCCAAACAGCAACACATAAATCAAGCCAGCCACCACCGGCGAGATCGAGAAGGGCAAATCGATTAGGGTTGTCAGCAGCGCCTTACCACGGAACTCAAAACGAGCAATTGCCCACGCGGCGGCAACACCAAAGACCAAATTCAGCGGCACTGCGATTAAGGCAGTAATCAATGTCAGCTTAATGGCATTGACGGCTTCAGGATCGGTTAGGGCTGCGAGGTATAAATCCCAGCCTTTGGCCAAGGCTTCCCAAAACACAGAAACCAGCGGCACAAATAAAAATAAAGTCAGAAAAACTAATGCAAAACCAGTTAGCACATAGCGCACCACAACAGATTCAGTTGTCGCGGCAGTGCGCTCGGTTTGATTGGTTGCCAGTGCCATCGCTTTTTTCCTTAACGAATACCGTGGCGACGTCCTGCCCACCACTGGATGCCATTGATGAGTAACAGCATCACAAACGAAATCATCAACATCACGACCGCAATCGCTGTGGCACCGAGGTAGTCGTATTGCTCCAACTTACCAATAATCAGCAAGGGGGTAATTTCTGACACCATCGGGATATTGCCAGCGATAAAGATCACCGAACCAAATTCACCAGTTGCGCGTGCTAGGGCCAAGGTAAAGCCAGTGAGCAACGCCGGCAGCGTGGCAGGAAAAATCACCCGCTGAAAAATTTGCCACCGATTGGCACCAAGACAGGTCGCCGCTTCTTCTAATTCTGCTTCTAAATCCTGCAATACCGGCTGCACTGTCCGCACCACAAACGGCAAGCCAATAAAGGTCAGTGCCACCATAATCCCAATCGGGGTAAAAGCGACTTTAATCCCTAACGGCTCTAAATACTGACCAAACCAACCGTTTGGCGCATACAGTGTGGTCAAGGCAATCCCCGCCACCGCAGTGGGCAAGGCAAAGGGCAAATCTACCAATGCATCAACAAAGCGTTTGCCGGGGAAGGAATAACGCACCAACACCCACGCGACCAAAAAACCAAAAAAGGCATTGATTAACGCTGCCACTAACGACGCACCAAAGGACAGTTTCAACGAGGCAATGACACGATCAGTCGAAACTGTTTCCCAAAATCCCTGCCAGCCTAGCTCGCTGCTTTTCAGCACCAAAGCCAACAGCGGCAACAACACAATTAAGCACAACCAAAACAGGGTATAGCCCAAGCCCAAACCAAAGCCGGGTAAAACGCTGTGTTTTTTATTGAATAAATTCATCTGGACGCTGCTTTAAGCAAAACCTCGTTGGAGCAGGCTGCCTATCACGGATTGGATGGGCAGCCCGACACGATTAACGCTTGGCGTAGATTTGATCGAACACACCACCGTCTTTGAAGTGGGTATCCATCGCTTTTTTCCACGAACCGAAGGTTTCTTCCACGGTAAAGGTTTTAATCGTTGGGAACTGTTTGCTGTACTTTGCTAACACTTGTGCATTGCGTGGACGCAGATAGTTTTGTGCAGCAATTTCTTGTCCTTCTGGTGACCACAGGAATTTCAAATAATCCTCAGCCACTTTACGAGTGCCTTTTTTATCCACCACTTTGTCAACCACGCTGACCGGACTTTCGGCCAGAATTGATACCGTCGGATAAATTACATCAAAACTGCCACGGCCAAACTCACGCGCCACCATTTCGGCTTCATTTTCAAACGTCACTAAGACATCACCGATATTGCGTTGCATAAAGGTGGTGGTTGCAGCACGCCCCCCGGCATCTAACACCGGCACGTTTTTGAATAACGACTCCACATACTGACGGGCCTTGGCTTCACCACCGGCTTTTTGTGCCTGACCCCATGCTGCCAAATAGGTGTAGCGACCATTACCCGTGATTTTTGGATTCGGAATAATCACTGCCACGCCCGGTTTAGTCAGGTCGTTCCAATCTTTGATTTGTTTTGGATTGCCCTTGCGAACCAAGAAGATCATGGTTGACGTAAAGGGTGCTGCATTGTCAGGCAGGCGTTGCTGCCAGTTTTTTGGCACCAAAGCGCCACGCTCAGCCAATAAGTCAATATCCGGTGCTTGGTTCATGGTGATGACGTCGGCTTCTAATCCACTCACCACACTCATGGCCTGTTTACTGGAACCACCGTGTGACTGTTGCACAGCAATATCTTGTCCGGTCTGGGCCTTGTAAGACTTTTGGAATGCTGGATTGAGGTCTTTATAAAAATCTCGCATAACGTCGTAGCTGACATTCAGAATCGAGGTATTGGCAAACGCCGTTCCCGATAAAGCAAAGCTAAGCGCTAACACGGTTTTGCTGATAAAGGCTTTCATGGTCTGGCATCCTGAGTGATTCACAATGAACGCGACTATACCTGTGCCTCTTTATTACTTGAAATATTATTTTGCAATACCAAAAATATATTTTGGTTATAACGATTTTGCTGGCCGATGATCCTATAGTTGCATCGCAACAAAAAATGCATAAAACATGATTATTCCTGTAAACATCAAACCGTAAATTGCTTGACATCTTTGGCCAGACATTGAAGGAAAACCATGATGTTCTCCCCTCAATCCTCCTCGATTGCCAATGCGATCTGCCATGAGTTAAACGCCGCCTGCCAACGCCTAAAACAATGCGAATCGGCCCTCAGTGAGCTCTTAGAAAACATCGAAGAAAACTGGTCTCCAACACAAACCGAACAATTACATCACGAGGGAGCACAGGGATGAGTGTGCGCTTACGCCTATTTGCCCTTGCACTGTTAGCAATAGGCGCCATGGGTTTAGTGGGTTTGTTGGGCCTATCCGGTATGAGGCTCAGCACAGAAGGCATGAAACTGGTGGTGGATTTACACCTGCCAGCAGTGCAAGGTGTGGCAAATTTAAATAAACAGCGCTTGGCGATTGAGTTGGCACAATATCAACTGTTAACCGATGGCTTTATTCCGGAACCTGAGCGGGTGAAACATACCCGACAACTCACACAACAACTGTGGCAAAACCTTGAGCAGAGTAAAACCAGTTACTTGGCTTTAGCACGTGGAGAAAAAACACGGGCGCAATGGGCCAAAATTGAACCACTCTGGCAACAATGGCAACAGCGATCACAACAACTTGACCAGCTCTTAGCGGTGCCGGAAGTCACCGCGTCGGTGCTCGACCAATATCGGGCAGGGTTGGCTGAGATGGCACCGTTGATGCAGCAGCTAGAACGTGAGTTAGAAACTCTATTAGAGATGACCAACCGTATCGCCAATGAAAATGAAGCGGCATTGGTCGACACCCTGCAACAAAACAGTCAGGCTATTCTGTGGTTTGGTTTATTGGCCACAGCGGGGTTTATTCTTTTGGCGCAATGGATTATCCGTACCATTCTGCGCCCGCTGAATGCAATGCGCACCACGGCGGAAAACAGCAGCCAAGACCTTGATTTAACGCGGCGTTGTCAAATCAAAGGCCAAGACGAAATTGCCCGTACTGCACAAGCATTTAACCACCTACTGGATACCATCAGCCATAGCTTTGCGGTGATCGTGAAAGAAGGGGATAGCGTCAATCGAGTAGCGGAAGAAGTGGCCACCGCCTCACAACAAATTGCCTCTGCCACCGAAGTGCAAAGCGAGTCATCAGCCAGCATTGCTGCATCTGTCGAAGAAATGCTCACAAGTATTGCCCAAATTGCCGGTAACGCTAATCAAGCCCTACAGGCCTCAGAATCGGCACAGCAATTAGCCAGCAGCAGCGATAAAGTCATCGTACAAGCCGCACAAGAAATCCAAAACATGGTGCAAGCGATTCAAAGTTCAGCTGAGGATGTCTCACACTTGGCAGCACGTACCGATGAAATCAGCCGCATTGTGCAAACCATTGCTGCAGTAGCGGAACAAACCAATTTATTGGCTTTAAATGCTTCGATTGAAGCTGCACGAGCAGGAGAACAGGGGCGAGGGTTTGCTGTGGTAGCGGATGAGGTTCGGCAACTGGCAGAGAAAACTCGCATTGCCACCACTGACATTAGCCAAACCATCGCTTGGGTACAGGAACAAACCCGACGCGCGGCGGATAATTTATTGCAGGGTGAAAAGTTGGTGAGTTTTGGGGTATCGCTGATTAGCGGTTTGGTAAAACCCTTAAGCGAATTGCGCGATGGTGCAGTTGTAGCACGACGCGAATTAAATGCCTTGACCGAAGCATTACAAACTCAGTCGGCGACCAGTCGCCATATTGGCAGCAATGTTGAATCATTAGCCGCGGTTTCTGAACAAAACAGCGCTGCAGCCACACAATCCGCTTCGGCAGCACAATCGTTAAACGACAGTGTGAGCACCTTGCGCCAGCAATTGGCCCGTTTCCGTTTGCCAGAAACGGTGTAAGTTACACCATCGAGGCTTCCGATTCTTCTTGCCGTGGGGCCGTGTGAGGGGAGAGCGTTTCTATCAACACCCGATCACGGCCTTGTTCTTTTGCGGCATACAACAACAAATCAGCGCGGTGTAGCGCGTGGTCTAATGACTCGCCTTCCTGTACGGACACAATCCCCCCACTGAAGGTGACAACACCGTGTAGCAAATCAATCGCATACAGCTGTTGTCGCAATTGAATTAAACATTGCTCGGCAACAGCAAGGTCCCCGAGCACCAACAACACAAATTCTTCACCGCCGTGTCGTCCAGCCACGGCTTGCAGCGGAGTCGCGACTTTCTGCGCCAACTCAGCAAAGCGTTTTAAGACCTCATCGCCATAAGCATGACCAAACGTGTCGTTTAGCCGCTTAAAATGGTCTAAATCCATCAAGGCCACACAAAAGGGCTGGCCTTGCCAAGCTTGATAAGATTGTTCCATAGCGCGGCGATTAAACAAACCAGTTAAAGTATCGCGTTCCGCTAACAGCCGGAGCTGTTCAGCCAGTGCGGTGGCACGGTCACGTTCGAGCTGATAACGTCGGCCATAGTTATTCACCAAAATCAGCACACACACCGCCGTGACAAAATAGCTAAACACCAAATCCCACTGCCGCACTTGTTCATTCGGATAGGGATACACCCATGTCGGGTATTGCTGCTCGACCAATAACAACAGCACAGGTACCAATAAAAATAATAGCTGTAACGCCCGCTGTACCCGTCCCAAGCTACGCAGTACCACCGTGATATAAACCAAACCGATCAAATAAAACATCAGCGTCGGGCCAGCGGAACCACCGTTAAAAAACCAATTCAGGGGTAGATTGAACAACACAAATAGAAAATTAAACGCCACCGCCATGATCTGAAAACGGCCGCACCAACGGGACTGATACCAAAAAAATAGATACAGGGGCACCAACAACAACATTGATATCGCATAGTTGGCCTCGGCTGTTTCCAAAGCCAAATTGAACACCGCGGCAACCAGATGCAAACCGATACCGACCAGTAACAGGGCGTGATGGGTATATTCAAACGGTTTATCTCGGCTGCCTAGCCACCAAGCGGAACACCGCTCCCAATAATCATTCTTCATAACCTGTTTTTTACCGAAAGCCATGCAGTGCGCTCAATCACACCTGCATCATAAAGTCGTTGCGTATCTTGCATCAGGGTTTGCATACCTTGGGCTTGTCCTGTTTGTAAGACCGAGAGCAATTGCGCACTATTGCGTTCCCGAATTAAGTTTTTGACAGCGGGGGTAGATAGCAATAATTCAAACACAGCGCGACGTTGGCCTTCTACCACCGTTGGCAATAAGGTTTGTGCTACCACCGCTAATAAGGTATCGGCCAATATCGCCGCCGCCATGTCGCGTTCAGCAGCAGGAAAACTATCAAGCAGGCGATCTACTGCACTGACGGCTGAGCCGGTATGCAATGTTGCCAACACCAAATGTCCGGTTTCTGCTGCCGTGAGTGCCAATCGCATGACTTCTAGATCACGCAATTCCCCGATTAACAAAACATCGGGATCTTGTCGTAAAGCAGCACGCAAAGCGTGTGCAAAAGAGGGGCTATGTCTGCCAATCTCTCGCTGTTGAATCAGGGCATATTTCGCACTGTGTATCCATTCAATCGGATCTTCTAACGTCACAATATGCCGAGGTTGGGTGTGGTTGATGTATTGCACCAAAGCGGCCAACGTGGTGGATTTCCCCGATCCGGTCGCCCCAGTGACTAAAATCAAGCCTTGTTGTCGTACACAACAGGCCAATAACGCATCAGGCACCCCCAAATCGGCCAAAGTCGGGAGTTGTTTAGGCAAAAGCCGCATGGCACAGGATACGCCATGCTGTTGTAAAAAAATATTAAAGCGCACGCGACCCAGCTCAGGAAAAGAGAGGGCGAAATCCTGTTCGTGTTCGCCTAACGCGCTGAGATAGGGCGCAATGGCAGGCTCTCGGTTTAGAATGGTCAATAATGCTTCTGCCGTCACTATCGGCATATCGAGGGGATGTAATACCCCGCCAATCCGTAAAATCGGTACCGAACCACTGACCAAATGGATATCTGATGCCTTGTGTTGATAGGCAAATGCCAACAATTCAGATAACAACACGACAGCGCCTCCCTTATCGCAACAGGCATATTTAACAGAAATTGATGATGACAGAAAACCTCACCCTTTCGTTACACACCATCCAACACCGTCTACGCCAAGCAGAACAAGCAGCCCAGCGCCCTGCCCACAGTGTGCAATTGCTGGCAGTTAGCAAAACCGTGAGCGCAGATCGATTACGACAGGCTTTTGCCGCTGGCCAAACCGCCTTTGGTGAAAACTATGTGCAAGAGTGGCTGGACAAACAGCAAGCGCTCGCCGATTTGGCGATAGAATGGCATTTTATTGGCCCATTACAGAGTAATAAAACCCGCCATGTAGCAGAGTTGGCTAGTTGGATTCATTCTGTCGATCGGCTAAAAATCGCCCAACGCTTGTCCGAACAACGTCCAGCGGTATTACCACCGTTAAACGTCTGTCTTCAGGTCAACGTCAGTGGTGAAGCATCGAAAAGCGGTGTCGATCCAGCACAAACATTGGCATTAGCACAGGCCATCGCCGCCCTACCCAAACTGCGCTTACGCGGTTTGATGTGCATTCCAGAAGCCACAACAGATGAATCGGCATTGGCGGCACAGTTTCACTGTTTACAACAGTTATTTGTAGAATTGCAGCAACAGGGTCTAACACTCGACACCCTTTCGATGGGCATGTCTGCCGATATCGAACTGGCCGTAGCACATGGCTCGACCATGGTGAGAGTGGGCAGCGCCTTGTTTGGTGCACGGCCATCGTCTCAACGGGAAGGATAATTTGCAATGAACATTACATTTATCGGTGGCGGTAATATGGCAACTGCCATTATCGGTGGCTTGGTGAAATTGGCAGACACCCAAATTCGGGTGGTTGAGCCCAATGTGGCGAAGTGCACCGAATTGATTACCCACTTTCGCATTGCAGCCACAGCCACCTTACCAACACAGTTTGACGCTCAAGAAGTGGTGATTTTGGCGGTCAAGCCACAGCAATTAAAAGAAGTCTGTCAACAGATTGCCCCTCGGTTAAACGGGGCATTGGTGCTATCCATTGCAGCGGGTGTGGGCGTCGCAACATTAAGCCGTTGGTTAGAAGGACATCAGCGGATTGTGCGGGTCATGCCCAATACCCCAGCACTGGTTGGCCTCGGTGTCTCAGGTTTATTTGCAGAGGACACGCTAAGCCTTCGCGACCGTACAACCGCCACACAAATCATGGATGCAGTTGGCTCGACGCAATGGGTTGCAGATGAAAAAGCGATGGACGCCATCACCGCGATTTCTGGCAGTGGGCCGGCTTATGTGTTTTATTTAATTGAGGCCCTGCGCGATGCAGCATTAGCACAAGGCTTTGTCGAAGCCGAGGCCCGCGAATTGGCACTGGCAACATTTGAAGGGGCGGTTAAACTCGCCCGTGTCAGCGGAGAAGACCCTGCTCATCTACGTGCCAATGTCACTTCAAAAGGGGGTACGACCGAGCGGGCCATCCTACGCTTTGACCAAGAAGGGGTAAAACACGCCCTGATGGCTGGTGTGGCAGATTGCCGCGCCCGTTCGGAAGAATTAGGTCAATTACTCAATCAGGAAAACCACTGATGCTGCTGGAAACCCTGCGTTTTTTGTTCAAAACGGTCAGCGATTTGTTTGTTTTGGTGGTGTTGTTGCGCTTTTATTTACAGCTCGTGCGCGCCCCTTTTCAACACCCACTGGCACAATTTGTCGTTTCCCTCACCAATTTTGCCGTCTTACCATTGCGACGTTGGGTGCCCAGTATCAAACACTATGACAGCGCAACGTTGTTACTGGCGCTGTTGGTATCGCTGTGTTCAACATCGGTGTTATTGGTGTTGTCGCCTTATCCCTTTAACTTCACCGCCCCCCCCACTTGGCTAGGTGTGGCTTTATTGTCGATTCTGGAACTGTTTCGGGCTTCGCTGCATCTATTGATGGGAGCAGTCATCGTGCAAGCGATTCTGTCTTGGGTCAGTCCTTATAATCCGCTGGCCCCGTTGCTCGATCGTCTTACCGCCCCGTTTCTACAGCCTTTTCGCCGCTTGAATGTTGGCGGTGTTGATTTGTCTCCACTGGCATTGTTATTGCTGATTCAAGTGATCTTAATGCTACCAGTGGCATGGATTGAACAGAGCGTGTTCAATTTGTTAACGCGAGTGTTATCCTGATGGCAACACGTTGCGTTAACGCAAAACATCATCGGGCAAAAAGCGCCAAGCTTAGCGCTCGATGGTGATCTTCCTTGTTTATGGAGAATTCAAAAATGAAAAAAGCAATGCTGATTGCTGCTGCCCTGAGCGCAAGTTTTGCTGCTGCCCCTGCTTTTGCCAATCTGCAACTGGCACAGCAAAAAGCCTGTATGTCCTGTCACGCAGTGGATAAGAAAGTGGTGGGCCCAAGCTACAAAGAAGTGGCAGCCAAATACAAAGGTCAGAAAGACGCTGAAGCCAAACTGGTTCAGAAAGTGATCAAAGGTGGCGTAGGCACTTGGGGCCAAATTCCAATGCCAGCTAACAACGTCAGCGAAGCTGATGCTAAAACCCTAGTGAAATGGGTATTGGCACAGTAATTGACTGAGCAAATACTGCCTCATCTATCATGATGAGGCAGCTTAAGCCAACAATGCCGCCCCACCCAATTAAGGGCAGTTTGGTGTATTCGGCTTATTGTTCACAAGTTACAATCGGCTGTTACCCTCAGCCCCACCCCCATCATGCTGCCGCTGCTCGACCCGAAGAACGATTACATCTTCAAACGTCTCTTTGCCCAATCACCCGAATTGCTGTCCGATTTGATCAACAGCATCCGC
>NZ_JBSQVP010000029.1:0-31208 GCF_055136605.1 Aquaspirillum sp.
CAACCCTTCCCGCCCGACCTCAAATTGAGGTTTCACCAGCAGTAAAGCGATGGCATCAGGGTGCAGCAACCGCGCAATGGCCGGTAGCACCAAGGTTAAGGAAATAAACGATACATCACACACCGCAATGTCAAAGCGTTGACCGCCGTTCGCTGCGATTAACGCCACCTCGTCAGGGGCTCGTGCATTGACACCTTCAAACAGGGTGACGCGGGGATCGGCCAATAACCGTGCTGCCAGTTGACCATGTCCTACATCAATCCCGACTACCTGTTTGGCACCCTGTTGCAACAAACAATCGGTAAAACCGCCAGTGGAAATACCGACATCTAACGCAGCATAGCCAGTCACAACAAGGCCACAATGCGCCAAGGCACCGGCTAATTTCAAACCGCCCCGCGAGACATAGCGGTCGGCTTCACTGGCTTGCACCACCAGTTCTGCTGTGGCTGGCACTTTACTGCTGGCTTTATCAATCAATTTGTCTGCTGCCTGCCCCACTCTCAGCCAGACCCGCCCTTCATCAATCAAGCGTTGGGCAGCACTGCGGGTAGTCGCCAGCCCTCGTTCCACCAACACCTTATCTGCTCGTTCCATAACCCAGCCTCGTTCAAAGCGGCAATTATAAACGGCGGCGGTATTGGATGGCCTCGGCAAGATGGCGGCGGTCGATATCGCGGTGTAACTCCAGATCGGCCAAGGTACGCGCCACGCGTAAAATGCGATGGTAGGCACGAGCCGATAAATCTAATCGTCGCGCTGCATCATTTAAAAACTCACGACAGTTATCGCTTAAAGCGCAATGTTGATCGAGATCGTTGCCGTGTAATTCGCTGTTTGATTTCCCTTGCCGAGTCAGCTGTGATTGCCATGCTTGCTCGACGCGCTGTCGCACCTCTTCGCTGCTGCTGCCATTGGCGCGACTGCTGAGGGCTTCTGGTGGCACGCTTGGCACTTCAATAGCCAAATCAATGCGATCTAAGAGCGGGCCAGATAACCGCGCTCGATAACGGCTCACCTGTTCCGGCGTGCAGGTGCAAGCGCGGGTGGCATGTCCTAAATAGCCGCAGGGGCAGGGGTTCATCGCGGCGACTAATTGGAATTGTGCTGGAAATTCTGCTTGGCGGGCTGCGCGCGAAATCAACACTTTGCCAGTTTCTAAAGGTTCGCGCAGCACTTCTAACACGCGGCGGTCAAACTCGGGCAACTCATCTAAAAACAAGACGCCATGATGAGCGAGGCTGATTTCCCCAGGCCGTGGATCGGATCCTCCACCGACTAACGCCGCTGCCGAGATCGAGTGATGGGGCGCACGGAAACTCCGTAAACCAAAGCGTTTCACATCAAAACCAGAGGGGGAGAGCGATTGAATTGCTGCGGCTTCCAGTGCGCTGTGTGCATCCAGTGGCGGCAAGATGCTAGGCAGGCGGCTGGCTAACATCGATTTTCCGGTACCAGGGGGGCCAATTAGCAATAGGCTGTGGCGACCTGCCGCCGCGACTTCGAGGGCGCGCCGTGCGGCAAATTGGCCTCGAACATCGGCTAAATCGGGATAGTGCTCACGTTCACCTTGGGCGCAGGCTTGAGCAAATGGCAGCGGTTGATGCCCTGCTAGAAAATCACACACCTGTTTTAAGGTGTCCGCAGCAAACACCGGTGCCTGATCGGCGAGGGCGGCTTCAGCAGCAGATGCACTGGGCAACACCAAACGCCGCTTGGCTTTGGCTGCACCGAACGCAGCAGGAATTGCCCCTCGGATGGGACGCAGTTCGCCCGTCAATCCCAACTCACCAGCAAATTCACAATCGGCCAAAGGCGTATCGGGTAATTGACCCGAAGCCACCAGAATACCGAGAGCAATCGCTAGGTCAAAGCGCCCAGAGCTTTTGGGTAAATCCGCTGGTGCCAGATTGACCGTGAGTCGAGCCGCAGGGAAATCAAAGCCAGAGGTTTGGATTGCCGCCCGTACCCGATCTCGGCTTTCTCGAACTTCGGTATCTGGCAAACCAACCAAGGTAAACGAAGGCAAACCATTGGCGAGATGCACTTCAACTTGAACAGAGGGGGCGTGAATGCCTGCTTGCGCCCGACTGTGAACCACGGCCAAGCGCATGGGATTACTCCTGAGAGGTCGTCGGCGGGGGATTGGTTGTTGGCTGTGCGGTGGCCAGTTGCGCCTCTAACTCAGCAATGCGTTGTTCTAGGCGCGTGAGGGTGGCACGGGTATGGGCAAGGACTTCTTGTTGTACTTCAAATTCTTCACGGGTCACCAAATCCATTTTGCTAAAAGTGGCGCCCAACATGGCCCGCATATTTTTCTCAACATCTTTCACCGGACTGTTGGCCAGTGTTTCGCTGACCTTCTGGCTAATTTCTTCAAAGAGTTTTTGCGTCAACATGGTTGGCCCTTTCTAACAGGCTGAGAAACAAAGAAAACGAGATACCAGCAAGTGTAGCAAAATTCTTGCTGCATAACTTTTGCAAAATTGCTGGCAGGGACGTATTCGTGTGGCTTGATACGCCAAAGCACAGCGCGGACGTCATGGCGGTGGTGCGCTCAAAGCGCATAATTTCAGCACGTCGCACCAACATAGTGCGTGATAAATGGTCGATGCTGTGATTCGGGGCTTGCTGTTCCGCATGACAAAATGGCACAGCCTTCATCATCAATTAACAAGTCTTTGTTTATTAAGTAATAAATAAACTGGCATGATTCATGCCTAAGGCAAGACAGTCACAAAAGGGGCAGCCCTTACACACAATGTCCATTCGGGTTCACTGCAAGGAGTCAGTCATGAAACTCATCTCTGCCATTATTAAACCTTTCAAATTGGATGAGGTCCGCGAAGCCCTCGCCGCTGTTGGCGTGCAAGGCGTGACCGTTACCGAGGTTAAGGGGTTTGGACGGCAAAAAGGTCATACCGAGCTGTACCGTGGTGCGGAATATGTGGTGGATTTTCTGCCGAAAGTCAAAATTGAGATTGCCATCCGCGATGAGTTGTTAGATCAAGCCTTGGAAGCCATTGAACAAGGGGCGCATACCGGAAAAATCGGCGACGGCAAAATCTTTGTCTTTGAACTCGAACAAGTGGTACGGATCCGCACCGGTGAAACCGGGCCGGATGCCATCTAACAGTTTTGCGAATCAGGGAGAACACAACATGAAAAGATGGCTTATGTCTGCCTTGTTGGCAGGGGCGGTTGGGTTTGCCACCCCCGTCTTTGCCGAGGAAAACACCGCCGCTGCTCCGGTAGCGGCTGCCACTGCCGAAGCCCCTGCGGCGGCAACTGAAGCACCAGCCGCTGTGGCGCCTGAAGCCCCCGCTGCTGCTGTTGCTACACCAGCCGCTGTGGCGCCTGAAGCCCCCGCTGCTGCTGTTGCTACACCTGCTGCTGCCCCCGCCGACGCTGCGCCTGCCGCTGAAGCGGCACCACCGGCACCAGAACCAAAATTAGACACCGGTAACACCGCTTGGATGTTGGTTGCGACTGCGTTGGTGTTGTTTATGACCCTCCCCGGCTTGGCTTTGTTCTACGGCGGTATGGTGCGGAAGAAAAACGTATTAGCCACTCTGATGCAAAGCTTTGCGATTGCTTGCGTGGTGACGGTGTTGTGGTTTGCCTTTGGTTACAGCTTAGCGCTTACCCCGGGGAATGGTTTCATCGGTGGTTTGGATAAAGCATTCTTAAATGGTGTATCGCTAAATGCGCTGTCTGGCACAGCCGGGGCCAATATCCCTGAGTCGGTGTTTGTTGTGTTCCAAATGACCTTTGCCATCATCACATGTGCACTGATTACAGGTGCGTTTGCTGAGCGGATGAAATTCTCGTCGATGTTGGTATTCGTGGTGATTTGGATGTTTGCGGTATACGTGCCTGTGGCGCACTGGGTGTGGGAGCCAACGGGTTGGATGTTTGCTGATGGCGTGTTGGACTTTGCTGGCGGTACTGTGGTGCACATCAACGCCGGTGTAGCGGGTTTGGTGGCAGCCTTTGTCCTCGGCAAACGGGTTGGTTTTGGCCGCGAAGCCATGCCTCCCCACAACTTGGTGTTGACCCTGATTGGTGCTTCGATGTTGTGGGTCGGTTGGTTTGGTTTCAACGCTGGTTCGGCTTTAGAAGCCAATGGCCGCGCAGGGATGGCCATGTTGGTGACACAAATTGCTGCGGGCGCTGCTGCTGTGGCATGGATGTTGGCTGAGTGGGTGGTGAAGAAAAAGCCTTCTCTGTTAGGTATTGCGTCTGGTGCCGTGGCTGGTTTGGTGGCGATCACCCCTGCGGCTGGCTTCGTTGATCCTAAAGGTGCGCTGATTTTAGGTCTGATCGCTGGTGTGGCATGTTACTGGGGTGCGACGGGTCTGAAACACATGCTTGGCTACGATGACTCTTTAGATGCCTTTGGTGTGCACGGTGTTGGCGGTATCTTAGGTTCGATTTTGGTCGGTGTGTTGGCTGTACCTGAAATTGGTGGGGTTGAAGGCAGTGTAGTGACACAAACTGTCGCCACCTTAGCCACAATGGCCTACACCTTGGTAGTGACTTTCGTGATCCTCAAAGGGATTGATATGGTCATGGGTCTGCGTGTGACCGAAGAGGAAGAACGCGAAGGTTTGGATGTGGTGTTACACGGCGAGCGTATCGACTGATTGAATTCTCTAAACAGTCCGCTCAACACAAAACCCCCACCAGTCTGGTGGGGGTTTTTCGATTTGGTGGGTATCAAATAGCTATTTTTGATTGTCATGCGGTAAGGCACGCTAGAGCGGTCTCTTTGACTGCTCCCCTCCCTAAAGGAAGGGGATTCCCACTTCACGGAATCCCGCCTGCACCTCAAAGAGATACAGGACTTATGGTTTCTCCATGGGCTGACACCGCTAGACCAGCGGCCAAAATATTACGCGCCGCGTTTATGTCGCGGTCATGCGTGGTTTTGCACTCAGGACAAACCCAAGTGCGTATGTTCAGCGGTAGCTTGGTTACGGTGTGCCCGCAACCATTGCAGCGCTTGCTGGACGGATACCAGCGGTCAATGCCAATTAACTGTCGGCCTGACCACGCGGCTTTGTATTGCAGTTGCCGCACAAACTCGGCCCAGCCCGCATCGCTGATGGATTTGGATAGGCTGCGGTTTTTGACCATGTTTTTAACAGCCAGCGTTTCGACGGCGATCACTTGGTTTTCGTTAATCAGTCGGGTCGAGAGCTTATGCAGAAAGTCCTTGCGACAGTCTGCAATGGTGGCGTGGGCTTTGGCGACTTTCAGTTTGGCTTTGGCTCGGTTTTTAGATCCTTTGGTTTTCTTCGCCAGTCGCCGCTGTAATTTGGCTAAACAGGCTTCATGCTGGCGGAACGTGTTGGGGGCCGCAATTTTTTCTCCGGTAGAGAGTACGGCGAAATGGGTTAGCCCCAAGTCAATGCCGACTTGGCCTGCCGCTTCGGGCTTGGCGGCTACCGCGTCATCGCACAGCAGCGACACAAAGTACCGCCCTGCGGTGTTTTTGCTCACGGTAACAGTGGTGAGTTTGGCGGCTTTGGGTAGTGTCCGTGACCAGCGAATATTCAACGGCTCAGCCATCTTTGCCAGCTTCAAGGTCTGGCCGTCCCACTTGAAGGCGCTGCTGGTGTACTCAGCAGACTGCTTGCCATCCTTGCGTTTGAAAGTCGGGTACGCGGTGCGCTTGGCAAAGAAGTTGGCAAACGCGGTTTGCAAGTGCCGCAACGCCTGTTGCACAGGCACGCTACTGACTTCATTCAGCCACGCAAATTCGGGCTGTTTTTTCAGTAGGGTGAGGGCAGCAGAGGTTTCGTGATAGCCCACCCGCTTTTGTTCGTTGTACCAAGCATCAGTACGCAGTCGCAGCATGTGGTTGTAGGCAAAACGCGCACAGCCGAACGTCTGAGCCAGAATCACTTCCTGCTCAGGCGTGGGGTAAAACCGGAAACGGTAGGCGCGTTTAATATCCATTCATATAACATGTATCAGTTGTGTGAGATTGTCAACAAGGATAGCTTTTATGGAGAGTCGGGAGTCAGGGCAACCTATGGTTGCCGCGCTATCCCTCCCCGCACTAAAGGACGGGGTTTCCCACGCAAAACGATGAACTACTCCCGCTGATTGGCTAGGCCTGTAATGGACTTGTTGGATGACATTGAACATCGTTTGCAGCAGGGTGAGCGACCTTAACTTTAAGCGGGGCAAGTGTCATGTTTACACTTGCCTTTTTTGTTGTTGTCGCCACACTGGTAAGACCTGTTTATCTTAAAAAGGCGATGATGATGAAACTGTATTACACCCCTGGTTCTTGCTCGTTATCGGTGCATATTGCGCTGCATGAAGCGGCGTTGCCATTCTCACTATGCAAAGTCAATCTACGCGCCCAGCCACACACCACAGAAGACGGCACTCTTTTTTCTTCGATCAATCCAAAAGGCTATGTGCCTGCTCTGCAGTTAGACAATGGCGAGTTATTAACCGAAGGGCCGGCTTTGGTGCAGTATGTGGCAGACTTGGCACCAGAAAAACAATTGGCCCCCACTAATGGCACCTTAGCGCGCTATCGTTTGCAAGAGTCTCTCAATTTTATCGCGACTGAAATCCACAAACCCTTTGGCCCATTGTGGAATGCCAAAGCATCCGCGGAAGCAAAAGAAGCGGCATGGCAACAGTTATCACGCCGTTTTGACGAATTGAATACCCATTTTTCGCAGCAGGATTGGTTGTTACCGCAATATTCGGTTGCCGATGGTTATTTATTTTCTTGCCTCAACTGGACCCGCTTTTTGCACCTTTCCCTCGAGAAATGGCCAGCATTAGAAACTTTCATGCAGCGCATTACTGCTCGTCCGGCAGTACAAGCGGCTTTGCAAGCAGAGGGTCTCTTGGGGTAAGTTAATGCCTGTTGCCTGAAAAACGACGGGCAAAAAATAGCAACAGGATCAATCAACCTGCCATTTGCTGTGTAAAACGTGCTGCTAACAGCACATTTTTTAGTGGAAATCTTATGAAATTGAAATATGCCGCCTTGGCTGTTGCCACTGCGTTAACCCTAGTCGCTTGTGGTAAAAAAGAAGAAGCTGCTGCCCCTGCTGCTGATAAGGCAGCTGCGCCAGCCCCTGCTGCTGAAGTAGTGGTGAAAATCGGCCATGCTGCACCGTTGTCTGGTCCCGTTGCCCATTTAGGTAAAGACACCGAGTACGGTGTGGGGATTGCATTGGATGAAGCAAACGCTGAAGGCGTGACCATTGCTGGTCAAAAAGTGAAATTTGAGTTGGTCAGCGAAGATGACCAAGCCGACCCTAAAACCGCAACCCAAGTGGCACAGCGTTTTATCGACAATAAAGTGGCCGGTGTGATCGGTCACTTGACCTCGGGTGCGACAGTTCCAGCTTCGAAAATTTACGCTGATAACGGTATTCCTCAAATTTCGCCTTCGGCGACCAACCCCAGCTATACCGCACAGGGCTACACCACTGCTTTCCGTTTGATTGCTGATGACAGCCAACAAGGTAAGGCGTTGGCTGAGTTTGCGGTGAAAGATTTGGCAGCAAAAACCGTCGCGATCATTGACGATCGTACGGCTTACGGCCAAGGTTTGGCTGATGAGTTTGCTAAGGCAGTGGAGGCCGCCGGTGCCAAAGTGGTGAAACGTGAGTTCACCAACGATAAAGCAACCGATTTCACCGCCATTTTAACCAGCATTAAATCGGAAAAGCCTGACCTGCTGTTCTACGGTGGGATGGACGCACAAAGCGGCCCGATGGCAAAACAGATGAAAAAATTGGGCTTGGAATCGAAGCTGTTGAGCGGCGACGGTATGCAAACCCCAGTTTTCTTGCAGTTGGCGGGTGATGCCGCTGAAGGCAAATATGCCAGCCAAGCCGGTGCACCGAAAGATAAATTACCTGGCTACACCAGCTTTGCTGAGAAGCTGAAAGCCAAGCACAATCAAGAAGTGCAGTTGTATGCAACCTATGCCTATGACGCGACTCGTGTGATGATTGACGCGATGAAGCGGGCCGACTCGGTTGACCCTGCAAAATACTTGCCTGAAATCGGTAAGAGCCAATTTGAAGGGGCGACAGGTAAGGTCAGTTTTGATGATAAAGGCAATCGTCAAAACGCAGCTGTGACCATTTACCAAGTGAAAAATGGTCAGTGGGAAGTGGTGAATGTGGTAGGCGGCCAGCAGTAATCGCTTAGCTGCTTAGCCCGCGCCCAGTGTGATCGTTCGCACTGGGCGTTTTTTTGTCTAAAACATTAGGTTTGGCAAGGATTTAGCGTGCTGAGTGATGGCCGTCACCTTTTCTGTTTAGACAATGTTCTATACTGCGTGCTCTTTAAAGTTTTTGTCTGTGAATGGGTGTGCCATGTTGCCGTATAGTGAGACAGTTCAACGTTTGTTTTTAGCCTATTTGGGCTATCCCGCTGATCCGCCTGCGCTGGCTAATTGGAATGCTGCTCTACATGCTCGCCAAGGGGATACCGCTGTTGCGGTAGAAGCCTTTGCCCGTGCTGCGCCCTATCAAGCCCGTGTATTAGCACAAGACCCGACACAACACATCGACGCTCTATATCACCATCTCTTTCAACGTGCCGCCAGCGACAGTGAAGTTTCCCTGTGGCAACAACGGCTCGACAGTCGGTTAGTCACTGTGGATACCTTGCCGTGGGTATTACAAGCGGTGGCGCGGGGGGAAGATGCTGCGCTGTGGCAAACCCGTCTGACTGCCGCCCAAGCCTTTAGTGCAGCATTACAAACACCAGAAGCACAAACTGCCTATAGTGATGCGTTCTGGACACAATATGTCGCCGATTGGTTGGCACAACTTCAACCGCATCAGGCGATTGAAAACGAGGCACTCTCTTTGGCACAGGTTTTACACGACAACTATCTCAGCCAATATGGTGTGTTGGAAAGCTTGCCAAAACTGCCAGTGATGGAAACCCGTTTGCCAGTGGCGACGGTCGAAGTCGACACCGTCCTGCCGTTGTGGCTGGAAACGCCCGACTTGGTCTTGCATACGCCAATCGAATTACCAACCATCGAGTTGCCCGAAGCAGCAATTACATTGGTTGGTGTATGGCCTGAGATGGATGCGAATACGCTATAAGACAATTTTTGTAGGCTACTCTAGGTATTTTTATTGCATATTGTA
Source organism: Aquaspirillum sp. (assembly GCF_055136605.1). Taxonomy (NCBI): domain Bacteria; kingdom Pseudomonadati; phylum Pseudomonadota; class Betaproteobacteria; order Neisseriales; family Aquaspirillaceae; genus Aquaspirillum; species Aquaspirillum sp. Next base: position 9,156 of record NZ_JBSQVP010000029.1, read on the forward strand.
CAAATTTTAAGCGAAAAAGAATAAAATTTAAGTTGAAAGCAATACGAAAAAATTATTTTTTTTGTTTGAGTCGCCAATAAACTTAAAGTATCGCTAGAATAGTTGTTGTCTTTGATCCTTCTGTCAGTTTACCGCCATGAGTAACCCAGAGTTCTTTCTTGCTCGTCAACCAATCGTTGACCGTTCGCGCCAATTAGTGGCTTATGAATTGCTGTTCCGTGCTGGTAATGTCGGTCACGCAGAAGTGACCAGCGACATTGCCGCGACCGCCACAGTGATTCGTAATGCCTTTATGGAGCTTGGCCTATCTGAAGCTTTGGGTGAACACCAAGGTTTTATCAATGTGTCGGCGGATTTGCTGCTCAGTGATTTGATGGACTTAATGCCCAAAGATCAAATCGTGATTGAGCTGTTAGAGACCATTGAAATCACCCCCGAGATTGTCGAACGTTGTCGTGAATTGGCGTTGGCAGGTTACACCTTGGCGTTAGACGACTGTATCGAACTCGATCCACCCCGCCGTGCGCTCCTCCCTTATATCAAGATCATCAAAATTGACTTGATGGCCTTAACCTCAGAACAGCAACTGATCGATGTCGCCAGACAAATGCGCCATCTTCCAGTGAAAAAACTGGCAGAAAAAGTCGATAGTGCCGAACAATTCGAACTCTGTTTATCCCTCGGTTTTGATTACTTCCAAGGTTACTTCTTTGCTAAACCTTCGCTGATGCGCGGCAAGCAATCTACGCAAGAAAACGACCCGATGTTGCTCAAGTTGTTGGGTTTGGTGGCGCAGGATGCTGAAACAGAAGAATTAGAGCGTGCTTTCAAACAAGCACCCCACATGATTGTCAACCTATTGCGTTTGGTGAACTCGGTGGCTGCCGGTGCACCGCGTAAACTCAGCTCGGTACGCGATGCCATTATGGTATTAGGTCGTGCCAAACTGAAACGTTGGGTGCAGCTGTTGGTGTTTGCTGCGGGCAACCAAGCCGGTGGTGGGAGTAGCAATGCGTTACTCGAAGTGGCTGCCGTGCGTGGGCGGATGATGGAAATCATGGCGCAGCAGCGATATGCCAAAGACCGCGAATTACCAGATAAAGCCTTTATGACGGGGATGTTATCGGTGGTTGATGCGCTGTTAGATAAACCCCTTGCAGAAATTCTTCAGGCCACTGGTGTCAGTGCTGAAATCAACGAAGCTTTACTACAAGGAACTGGGGTGTTGGGTGGCTTCTTGGATGAGGTAATTGAAACAGAAGTCGGCATCGGTACTCCCGAACTGACCAACATCCAAATTGAGGCTTTGCGTTGGGTGCAAGATACTCGTAAAGATATTTAGATCATGCGTTGGCATCGCCCAATTCAGCGAGGCTTATGGCTACTGGGTGGCTTGTTATTGTCTCAACTGACTTGGGCGACAACGCCGGTTTCATTACAGCTGCGTTGGCTGCACCAATTTCAATTTGCCGGCTACTATGCGGCGATCCACAAGGGCTTTTATGCCCAAGAAGGTCTCGAGGTCACGCTTAAACAGGGCGGCGTAGGGATTGAGCCTGTTACGGAAGTGCTCTCTGGTCGCGCCCAGTTTGGCGTGTCGAATGCGGGTTTAATTGCCGATTATCTCAATGGCCGTTCGGTCTTGATGTTGGCACCAATTTTCCAACACTCTCCTAATGTTCTATTAGTCCGTGGTGACGTCGCCACCCCTACAGAATTGGTTGATGCTGGGCCGATTGCGTTAATGGGTGGCGATCAAGACATCGACCTAAAGGCTATGTTTGTCAATGAAGGCATCCCTCTACAACGCTTGGCATTTACTCAAGCCGGTGGTCATTTAGATGATCTGATTAACGGCAAAGTCAAAGCAATCCATGCCTATCTTTCAAACGAACCCTTCGAATTAGAATTGCGTGGCGTACCGTATAGCGTGTTAAAACCGCAAAGCTATGGCATGGACTTCTATAGCGATGTGTTGTTTACTGAACAAGACTATGCCAAAGCTCATCCAGAGGTGGTCGCGGCATTTCGCCGTGCTTCGTTTCGTGGCTGGCAATATGCACTGCAACACAGTGATGAAATCATCACCTTAATCGAACAACACTACAACTCACAGGGTAAGACCCGCGCCCATTTACAGTTTGAAGCGTCGATTATCAAAAAACTGATTCAACCTGAACTGATTGAACTCGGACACAGCAATATTGGCCGTTGGCAATTTATCGCGAATACCTTTGTTTCATTTGGTTTAGCGCCCCCCAACAAAAAATTAGAATCGTTTTTCTATCAGCCAGATAAAAACCGCGACTGGATCTTGTTATACCCCTACTTATTGGCCCTAGCAGTGGTGTTAGTGCTGTTGAGCAGTGTGGTTTGGTATATCCATCGTATCAATCGCCGTTTACGTTTGGCTTTGCAACAACAATCGGTGGTGGAAACGCGGTTGCGTGAAAGTGAATTGCGCTATCGTGTCTTTTTTGAAACCGCACCTTCAGCCGGCTTGGTGTGGACAGAAGGCTTTATTATTACCGACTGGAATCGTCGTGCTGAAGAAGTATTTGGCTGGAAACGCAGCCAAGTCATTGGTCGCAATTTCTTTGAGTTTTTGATTCCAGAGCAAGTTAAGTTGCAATTGCGGCCAGAACTGGAAGGGTTACTACAGCGCAACATTCGCCCCCACGCCATCAACGAAGTGCAAACCGAAGATGGCCGCGTGATTGTCTGTGAATGGTTTAATGATTGGTTGCCGGATGTGCCGGGTAAAGGGCGCGAGGTAATCTCGCTGGCGATTGATATTACCCAACGCTTGCAAATGGAACAGGCGCTGCAGCGTAGCGAACGTCGCTATCGAATGTTGACTGAAACCATGAAAGATGTGGTGTGGACACTGAACACCCAAACGCTGCGTTTTACCTATGTCAGCCCCTCAGTGTATCAACTGCGTGGTGTATTGCCTGAAGAAGTGATGCAACAACCCTTAGATGCGGCTCTTCCACCTGCCGAGCAAAGTTATATCCGAGCGTTGATTCATGAACGACGTGAGGCTTTGTTAGCTGGTGAGATTGGCCCAGATAATTTCTTTATCAACGAAGTGCAACAACCTTGTGCTGATGGCCGTTTGGTGTGGACGGAAGTGATTACACGCTATTGGCTGAACACAGAAACGGGCGAAGTTGAATTACATGGGGTGACGCGTGATATCAGCGAGCGTAAAACCGCTGAAGCCCAGATTCGGCACATGGCACAACACGATGCCTTAACTGGATTGGCGAATCGTGCTTTGTTCTCGGAGTGTTTGCAGCGCGCGATGGCGGTGGCGCGGCGCGAAAAGAGCAAGTTGGGGCTATTATTTCTCGATCTTGATCGCTTTAAGCCAGTCAACGATGTGCTGGGCCATGCTGTCGGGGATGCCTTATTGCAGTTGGTGGCAAAGCGAATTGGTGAGTGTGTACGCGAGGCAGACACGGTGGCGCGGCTTGGCGGTGATGAATTTGTGGTGTTGTTACACGGTGTCCAACAAGCGGCGGATTGTGTCTATGTTGGCGAGAAAATCCGTCAAGCGTTAAGCACTGCGTTCCAAATTGATACACATACGCTGCATATTTCCAGCAGTATTGGGGTGGCGGTGTTTCCTGATCATGGGGAAAATGAAATCGCACTGACGCAACATGCCGATCATGCGATGTATCAGGCGAAAAACAGTGGCCGTGATAGCGTGCAGCTGTTTACCGCTGTCGGCGCAACAACCCACTAAAACAGTTCAATCTCACCACCATCGTTGCTATCGTGTTGGCTGATTAGGCCTTGCATCAATAACTCATGGTAGCCATACACTGCATTGCGGCCATGTTCCTTGGCGTAGTACAGCGCCTTGTCTGCTTCTTCGACCACATGGGCGGGTAACCCCTGTTGATCAATTTCAACAAACCCAATGCTGATAGTCAGATGTCCCACCTGAGGAAAATCATGTTGTGCAATCTGTTGGCGCAACAAGTCTAGGGTCTGTCGGGCGTTGCTGGTGTTGTGTTGTAGTAAAACGGCAAATTCTTCTCCGCCATAACGATACACTTGGCCTTGTTGCCCAATATGACGCAATAACAAACCCGCCGTGAGCAATAACACTTCATCACCAACAATATGGCCGTAATTGTCGTTAATTGGCTTGAAATGGTCGATATCAATCAGCGCCAAGACATGCTCACCGTCCCGATTTGCTAACAACTCATATAAGCGAGTGTCGAACTTGCGGCGGTTGAGTAGGCCAGTCAACATATCGCGTTCTGCCTCATATAACAGCTGCAAATAGTTGGCATGAATACGCAAGACCCCCAACAAAAATGCGGCTTGTTCCGGTTGCAGGGGATGTTGGCAGGGCATTTCAATCAGCTCAACAATATCGCCAAATTGATGTACCGGCAGCCAGAGCTTGCCATCGTGCCAAGGCAGCATGTCGCTGCTCTGTTGGGCGGCAAAGAGTGCTTGTTGTTGCTGTTCCGATGGAAGACCCCACTGACTATCAGGGTGCAGTTCAAGGTGATGTTGGTGATTATGACGATAGAGGTTTTTGATCTCCCACTGGCCTTGTGTTTCACGCACGCTAAATACCTCGGCTGAGGTGGTGTTGAGAAAGCCAACGATGAGATCAAGCAGAGAATGCTCTAGCTCGTGGTGCTCTCGGCGCGAAGTGAGCTCTGCCACATGCTTCATCAGCGCGGAGGCAGGCATCACATCATTGGCAGAGAGATCAGTCATACGTTGCAATCCAAAATGAAAGTGCTTACTCACGACGAAAAAACCCGATAGCAGCTGCCATCGGGTGTAATCCATAGCAAAGGCCTGACCTAGTCGGCATACTGCTTTTTCATCCGCTCGCGGCGTTCCTGTGCATCAACAGATAGCGAGGCAGTCGGGCGGGCTAACAAGCGGCGTAGGCCGATGGGTTCGCCCGTATCATCACAGTAGCCATAGTCTTTTTCATCGATTTTGCGCAAGGTTGATTCAATCTTTTGCAACAACTTGCGTTCACGATCGCGGGTACGCAATTCCAGCGCATATTCCTCTTCGAGCGTGGCCCGGTCGGCGGGATCGGGAGTGGCCTCTTGTTCTTGTAGATGGCTGGTTGTGGCGGTGGCGTTGCTCAGCAACTCTCGCTGCATAGTGAGCAGGCGTTCGCGGAAAAACTCCAGATGGTCGTTATTCATATAGTCCTCTTCTGGGCCATTCCAGTTGAGGATGTCTTGTTCAGTCAGCTTGGCCATGCGCGTCTCCTGCAAGATGATAAGCAAACGGGCACGAAGGTTACTAGAGCTTGTGCCTCGTAGCAATGAAGATTCGCTCTGCCGACAGTCGTGTGCTGCTTGGCTTAAAGATTCAGTAGTTGGTCTTGCTCTTGTGGTAAAGGGTCAAAACCGCGTGTTTCATAATGATGGAAAATCCGTTCCACAATCTCTTGTGGCGAGTCGGTGATATACACCAAGTCGAGATCTTGTGGTGAAATCATGCCTTCGTTCACCAGATGTTCCTGAAACCATTGTACTAAGCCCCGCCAAAAACTGCTGCCAACCAACAAAATCGGCATTTTTCGAACTTTGCCGGTTTGAATCAGAGTCAAAGACTCAAACAGTTCGTCTAAAGTTCCAAACCCTCCCGGCATCACCACATAGGCCACGGAATGTTTAACAAACATCACTTTACGTGAGAAAAAATGGCTGAATTTCAAACTGATGTCTTGGTAGGGATTGGGTTTTTGTTCGTGTGGTAACACGATATTTAAGCCAACTGAAGGGCTTTTGCCGTGAAAAGCCCCTTTGCTGGCGGCTTCCATTAAACCGGGGCCTCCACCAGAAATGACGGCAAACCCCGAATCTGACAAGCCTCTGGCAATCGATTCTGCCAGCTTATAATAAGCATGGTCAGGTGGCGTGCGGGCGCTACCAAAGATACTGACCGCTGGTAAGACCGATTGCAACTCCTCTGCCGATTCGACAAATTCTGCCATCACTTTTAAAACATGCCAGGCTTCTCGGGCACGAAATTGTTCCATATTGGCATAACGATCCGAGACCGCAGGGACTTTATGGGCGAGGCTCATCGTCTTTCCTTTTCTCTTTTTTAAGTACATCAAAACCAATGAAAACTTTGTTATTAGTCGATGGCTCTTCGTATTTGTATCGCGCCTTTCATGCCATGCCAACTTTGCGTGCACCTGATGGCGTGCCCACTGGGGCGGTTTATGGGGTCATGAATATGTTGCGACGGTTAGAACGCGAATTGCACTATGAAGCTGCAATTTGTGTCTTTGATGCGAAAGGCAAGACATTCCGCCATGACTTATACCCAGACTATAAGGCACAACGTGGGCCGATGGCGGATGGGCTGGCGCAACAAATTCCCTTGGTACACCAAGCGGTCGAGGCTTTGGGATGGCCTTTATTACAAATGGCTGGGGTAGAAGCCGATGATGTGATTGCGACTTTGGTGACACAAGCTGAGGCCCTCGGTTGGGACACCATTGTTTGTACCGGTGATAAAGACCTTGCGCAATTGGTCAGTGCAAAAACACGGTTGTATAACTCGATGTCAGAACAATGGTTCGATCAAGCGGCAGTGGTTGAGAAATTTGGTGTGGCACCTGAAAAAATGGTCGATTTCTTAACGCTCACGGGGGATACCTCCGACAACATCCCGGGCGTGCATAAGTGCGGTGAGAAAACCGCCGCGAAATGGCTGGCAGAGTTTGGTTCATTAGAAGGGGTGGTGGCAGCGATTGAACGGGGGGCGATTAAAGGGAAAATTGGTGACTATGCCCGTGAGGCTTTGCCTCATCTGCCGCTGTCGCGTGAATTGGTCACGGTAAAGCGAGATCTGGATTTGAGTACGCTGTTGCCGGCGGGTTTGGCGGCTGTTGAACGTCAACCTCCGCAATTATCTGTACTGCAAACCCTGTGTCGCCAACTTGGTTTCAAAGCATGGCTACAAGAATATAACCGAGTATCCGCTGAAACACCGGCAGAAAACGCGCCTGTCGCCACCACACCAGAACCGATGGTGTCGCCTACGTCTACAGCAGCGGTGTTACCCAGCGCCTGTTATCACACGCTGTTGACGCAAGATGCGTTTGAATCATGGCTGGCGCGGATTGAAGAAGCCGAACACGTGAGTTTTGATACGGAAACCGATCGGCTTGATCCGCTGGAGGCGGAGTTGGTGGGCATCAGTTTTGCGGTTGCACCCTATGAAGCGGCATATCTTCCTTTAGCGCATCGTGGCCCCGGGGTGGCACAACAGTTAGATCGGGACTGGGTGTTACAACGCCTGAAGCCGTGGTTAGAAAACCCTGACGCCAAGAAAGTTGGCCAAAATCTCAAATTTGATCGCCATGTCTTGGCGCGTTATCAGATTCGTCTGCAAGGGGTGGCCGAAGACACCATGTTGTTGAGTTATGTCTTGCAAAGCCATGTGGCACACAATATGGATGCGCTGGCAAAGCGCTATCTCAACTATGACACCCTGACCTTTGAGGAAATTTGCGGCAAAGGGGCCAAGCAAATCAGTTTTGCCGATGTCGATTTAGACACCGCCACGCGCTATGCAGCAGAAGACGCGGATATTACGCTGCGTTTGCTGCACGCGATGCGTCCTTTGCTGACACCCGAGGCTGAGCGTGTGTATCGTGACATTGAGTTACCGGTGGCTGAGATTTTGACTGACATGGAAGAGGTCGGGGTATCGGTTGATCCTAAAATTCTGCAAGATCAAAGTATGGTATTAGGACAGCGCTTGTTACTGCTTGAACAACAGGTTCATGCGATGGCTGGCCAGCCGTTTAATCTCAATTCACCAAAACAGGTCAGTGAGATTTTATTCGACCGCCTACAGATTCCAAGTAAGGGCCTGAAAAAAACCACCACGGGTATTTCCACCAATGAAGAAACGCTAGAGAAATTAGCGACGACGTATCCGATTGCTCAACAGTTGTTGGATTACCGTGGTTTGGCAAAACTGAAATCGACTTACACCGATAAATTACCAAACGCAATTTCTCTACAAACACAGCGGGTGCATACCCACTACTCGCAAACCGGCACCATCACGGGTCGCTTGTCCAGTTCAGAACCAAATTTACAAAACATCCCCATCCGCAGTGAAGAAGGGCGAGCCATCCGAAAAGCGTTTGTTGCACCAGCGGGGACGGTGATTGTCTCGGCGGATTATTCGCAGATTGAGCTGCGGATTATGGCGCATTTATCGCAGGATGAAGGCCTGCTACAGGCATTTCAGCAAGGGTTAGATATTCATCGTGCAACAGCCGCTGAAATTTTTGAAATCCCGTTGGATGAGGTCAGCCCCGAGCAGCGGCGTTACGCAAAAACCATTAACTTCGGCCTGATTTACGGCATGACCGTGTTTGGTTTGGCCAAGGCGTTAGAAATTGAACGCAGTGCTGCCCAACAATTTATTGATCGTTATTTCCAACGCTACCCCGGTGTGGCGCGCTATATGGAAGACACGCGCCAGCTGGCCCGTGAACAAGGTTATGTCGAAACCGTGTTTGGCCGCCGTTTACTGCTACCCGATATTAACGACCGCAACCCGATGAAACGCCAAGCGGCCGAACGTGCGGCAATTAACGCCCCGATGCAAGGCACGGCAGCTGATTTAATCAAAATGGCGATGATTCGGGTGGCCAAACGGTTAGGGCCGCCACCGCTTGGTTTGGTCGATTTGTCTCAACACACGATATTGATGATGCAAGTGCATGATGAATTGGTGTTACAGGTGCCCGAGGCGGAAAAAGACGCTGTGTTAGCGTGGTTACCTCAAGACATGGCAGCAGTGGCGACCTTGCGCGTGCCATTGCTGGCCGAGGTGGGATATGGGCCAAGTTGGGGGGCTGCCCATTAAAGTTGGGTATTAATTTTGCATTTGGCACGTCTTGTGCTGTGATAGTCGATGCTCTCTTTTATTTGGCGTGATATTGATCGTGAACTCTCTTCATTCCTCCAGCTTACGCTATCACTCCTACTTTCAGCCGATTTATAGCTTGGCTCATCGTCGAACCATTGGCATGGAAGGATTGTTGCGAGCTTCGTACCCCGACGGCACGATGGTGCCGCCGGTGGTGTTATTCGATCCGCAACGACCCGCGCTAGAAAGGGCACAATTGGGCGCTTGTGCCCGTGGCCTGCATTTGGCCCACTTCAGTCAGATGCAGCCAGCACAAACATGGTTGTTCTTAAACGCTGACTTAGAAGGTTTTTTGTTGGCCGATGATGGCCCTAGCCGCTTTGCCGAGTTGTTACAACAGCATGGTGTTGCACCGCATCAAGTGGTGTTAGAGATTCTTGAACATGCGATTGATAACATCGATGATTTGGCACATGCCATTCAGGGGTTTCGTGAGTTGGGGTGTTTGATTGCGGTGGATGATTTTGGCGCTGGCCACTCCAACCTAGACCGCCTGTGGCGTTTGGCACCGGATATCGTCAAGCTAGATCGGCTTTTGGTGCGTGATGCCGCCCATCAAGCCCGCGCAAGGGCCGTCTTGCCCCGTTTAGTGGCGCTCTTGCACGAAGTTGGTGCATTGGTGTTGACTGAAGGGGTTGAAACCGAAGCAGAAGGCTTATTGGCCTTAGAATCTCAGTGTGATTTTGTACAAGGGTTTTGGTTTGCGCGGCCTGCTGCCGATCCCCCCGACGATCAGCTGATTACCCCTCGACTGGATTTATTGTGGCAAGACCATGCCTCTCGTGAACAGCGGCGGCATGATGCTGCACTGCATCTGCAAAATACCAGTATTCGGGCGTTTCGTTTAACTGCCTCTCGCTTAGCCAGTGGCCAAGCCTTAGCCCAAGCGGCGATTCCTCTATTAGCTCAGCCAGATGTGTTGCGCTGTTTTGTGTTGGATGATGCGGGGCGGCAGTTGGGCGATAACTTAGAGCCTGATGATGTGGTGCATTGCCTACAGCGACAACAGCGTTTCTCGCCTCTCGCCAATACCCGCGATGCCCTGTGGTCGCGCCGTACCTATTTTCGCCAAGCGATGCGACAACCCGGGCAAGTGCAATGTACCAGCCCCTATTTGTCGATGACTGAACCTACGCCATGTATCACGCTTTCTATGGCGATTGATATGGGTGATTGTTATCAAGTGTTGTGTGCCGACTTGCGTTGGCATGATCCTGATGCCTTAGGCGAGGTGTTGCGCTAAAACAAAACGCCTCTTGGATGAGCAAGAGGCGTTTGCTGTCGTGGTGACAACCGTTTAGTGCACGCCGATATCATCGGCCGATTCCAAACTTTCTAGCGCACGGTTCATGCTGTCTTGTAAGCATTCTTCCATGGTGTAAGGAAAGCCTTGCACCGCTGTGTTGTCATCTTGTGCTGCGCTTGCAGCGAGTTTCAGATCGTCGTTTTGTGATTCGCTCATGAGAAAGATCTCCTTAACTTTGTTGCACTGCACAAATCATAGCATTTTATTGGCAAAGTGCTAGGGCAGAAACAGCAGATGAGTCACTGATTTTTAATAAAATTTTCTGGATGATTTTGCTAAGCTGATTGTTTTAATCTATGGCTACAGTCTTTTATGCTGCAGTTTTATGCCAAAAAGTTTTTTGGAATCATCATGATAAAAATCATTACCAAAAAACGGCGACTTTAATCGCAAAGTTGCCGAATCTTCGTATAATCTCCGTTCGCTTTTTGCACAAGGAACCGACAGCGCGACAGTTTTTGTCGCACTGCAAGAAAACACTATGGAAGGCGGATTACAAGAGCTCTATAAGCATGTGTCGGTGCGCCGACATGCGTGGGATTTTTGGACGGTTGAGGTCTCTGGTAAACGGGTAGAGATTGAGGGCAGTATTTTCCCATTTAAATCGGCTTCTTCACGTCGTCCGGAATCCTTTTTGGTTCGCATCCCGGGCCAACCTCCCTCGCTGACTTCGCGGTTTGATACAGCAATTTGGATGGCCTATATGGGATTGCGCGGTGGTGGGATTTAATGCACTTGTTGCCACAAGTCCCACGAGAATTTACCAATCAATACGGTCAGCAAAACTAAAAACAAAACGCGTACCAAACCCGCACCGCCACGCATGGCTAATCGTGTCCCCACTAAGCTGCCGGCAACATTACACACAGCCATCGGCACGGCAAAGTGAAGCAAAAGATGACCGCTCGGTACAAAAAAGCTCAGTGCGGCCAAATTGGTTGAGAAATTGACAAATTTGGCTGCTGCTGAGGCGTGTAAAAAATCAAAAGCAAAAAAGCGGATAAACAAGAAAATTAAGAAGCTGCCCGTGCCAGGGCCAAAAATCCCATCATAAAATCCAATTGCCCCACCTATCACTGCCGCCAACCAGCGCTCTCGTTGCCCAATCTCAGTCGGTTTGTGCAGTTTGCCAAAGTCTTTTTTCCATAGCGTATAAATCGCCATCGCGATTAATAACACCAATACCGCCGGTTTCATGACCTGTTTTGGAATCAAACTGACCGCCGCGGCGCCAGCAAAAGAAAAGATAAAAGCAAAAAATGCTGCTGGTAGCACCAAGCCCCACGGAATACGCACCCGTCGCATAAACGATAAGGCGGCTGAGGCAGTACCAAAGATCGACGAAAATTTATTGGTGCCAAACAGGGTTGCCACCGGTGTCTGTGGCAAGGCATTGAACAGGGCTGGAATTTGAATCAATCCACCACCGCCGACAGCCGAGTCGATCAACCCCGCCGCAAACGCCATCACGCCTAAAAAGACGATTTCTTCCCACATGATGTGATCCAAAAAAGCGATTTAGCCTAGCGAGCCAATCGAAAAAAAGCAAGAAACCTGAAAAAACTACCTATTTATTATGAATAATCATTTTTAATATAAAATTACATTTTTTGATATAATGATTTTTTCTATTGTTTTTTAACCTATGCGTGAGGAAACCGGTTCAAGATGAATACATCGTCGCTGCAATTTCGGTTACTAATGGTCATTGTCAGTGTTGGCATCATGGTGGCATTGGTTGCTGGGATGTTTGTGTGGCAAATGAGTGGCAAGCTGTCGTTGCGTGAGCAGGATGCAATGAACCAGACCTTGCGTGATACGTTGCAAAATCGTCTCGATAGCAAGTTAGATGTGGGATTGACCAATGCAGCAGCCTTGGCCGTACGGCCTGATATCGTGACAGCGTTGATGAGTGGGGACCCTGCTTTTGCTAAAACCACTTTGGCTGGGGTAAGCGAAAACATTAAGAAAGAAACCAACTACAAAGGCATCCGCTTACATCTGATTGATGCGGAGTTAAATAGCTTGGCACGCAGTTGGACGGACAAAGGCGTAGGTGACTCGAATGCAGCGCGGGCCAGTCGGCAACAAATTAAAGCCGATCAAAAGCCCATCGTGGGGTTTGAAGCGGGTAAAGAAGGGGTGTGGTTGCGTGGTATTGCTGCCATTCATGATCCCGACCAACGCTTCATTGGGATGTTGGAGTTTATTCAGGGGGTAGGCAGTATCAGCCGTGATTTTGAAAAAGAAGGCCGTCGCTATGTCGCCTTGGTTAATCCCGATCTGGCCCCACAGGGCGACAGCGTGGGCGCATGGAAATTGACGGTTACCAAACACTATAGCGATGAAACACAGGCTTTTGCTCGCAGTTTGGATTTGGCGACCTTATTTGCCCAAGGGGTATTAAACACCCCAGATTGGTATGTGGTGGCGTTGCCGTTAAAGGATATCGGCGGTAAGCAGTTGGGGTGGCATGTGTTAGCCGAACCTCAAGTGCGCTTACAAGCAAAAATGGAACATGCCCAGCAGATGGGCTGGTTATTTCTGGTGTTGTTATTGCTGTCGCTGGTCACCATGGGCACAGGTGTGTTGTTCTTGGTACGCAAAGCGATGGTGAAACCGACACAAGGCATTGCCAAGCGGATGAGGAAATTGGCTGAAGGCGATTTCACTACCCAATTTCACACCGAGCGCAATGATGAAATCGGGTTAGTGTCGCAGTCGGCTCAGAATATGGTGCAACAGACGGCGACGACTTTTGGGCAGGTGCGCCACGCCTCGCAACAGCTGCATGTGGCTGCCGATACGCTAAGCCAGCAAGCGCGGGAAATCAATCAAGGGGCACAGGAACAAAGTCGTAATGTCTCGGCAACGGCGGCAGCCGTCGAACAGATTAGCCGTAGTATTGAAGAAGTGGCGCGGAGTGCTGCCTTGGCACAGCAAGAATCGCTGGCCACCCGTCAGACAGTGGAAGAAGGGGTGCAAGTGGTGTCAATCACCTGCCAAGATATGATTGGTATTGCCCAAAGTGTGCAATCGGCGGCTAAAAAAGTGACGCATCTCAATGCTTCGACGGATCGTGTGGAAAATATTGTGCAAACGATTAAAGACATTGCCGATCAAACCAACTTATTAGCGTTGAATGCAGCGATTGAAGCGGCGCGCGCAGGGGAAACCGGGCGTGGGTTTGCGGTGGTGGCGGATGAAGTGCGTAAATTGGCAGAGAAAACCATTATTGCCACGGAAGAAATCAGTGGCATGGTGTTAGAGATTCAAGGCTCGACCGATTCTGTGGTCAAAGAGATGGAACAGAGTTTGGGACAGGTGGATCGTGGCCAACAGAGTGCCACACAAGCAAGCACTGCCTTGCAAGATATTCGGCAACGAGTGGAGCGTGTTACGCAAGAAATGCAGCAAATTAGCTTGGCCACGCAAGAACAAGCGCGGGCGACGCATAGCCTTGGTGAGGCGATGACTGGGATTGCCGAGGTGGCGGCATCTAATGCACAGGCAGTGGAACAGACACAAACTGTGGCTGAGGAAATTAACCAGCAGGCCAATCAGATGGAGCAACAATTAGCAGGCTTGCGCTTGCCTTAAATCAGTGAATGTTGGGTGACCCAACACTGGTAACCCAACATTCACTTGACCCAGTGCAAAGCCTCGGGGTTGAGCCCGAGGCCAAGAGCTTTCTCTATCAACAACTTATAAGCGTGCAAAAGCACGTTCGGCGGCGGTGATGGTGGCTTGAATATCCTCATCGCTGTGTGCGATAGACACAAAGCCCGCTTCATAGGCCGAAGGTGCGAGATAGATGCCTTCATCTAGCATGGCATGGAAGAAGCGTTTAAAGGCGTCGCTGTTGCAGGCGGTAACGGTGGCGTAACTATTGGGGACTTCTGGTGCAAAGTAGAAGCCAAACATACCGCCGACCCAATCGCTGCTAAACGGTAGCCCTGCGGCGTTGGCTGCTGCTTGTACCCCTTTAACTAAAGTTTCGCTGCGGCGAGTTAATTCTTCGTGGAAACCCGGGCGGCTGATAAGGCGTAGGGTAGTGACGCCAGCGGCCACGGCCAGTGGGTTGCCCGACAAGGTGCCCGCTTGATAGACCCCACCCAGTGGGGCGATTTTGGCCATGATGTCAGCACGACCGCCAAACACCGCCATCGGCATTCCACCACCCACCACCTTGCCGAGGGTGGTCAAGTCCGGTTTGATGCCGTGTAGTGATTGGGCACCGCCGAGTGCGACACGGAACCCCGTCATCACTTCATCATAAATCAACACTGCACCGTGTTTCTCGGTCAGACTCCGCAGCGCATGAACAAAAGCTTCGCTGGGGCGAATCAGATTCATATTGCCGGCAAAAGGCTCCAGAATCACACACGCAATTTCATCGCCCAATTCGGCAAAAGTCTGTTCCAACTGACTGACGTTGTTGTAGTCCAGCACGAGGGTATGACGGGTAAAGTCGGCTGGGACACCGGCGGAAGACGGATTGCCAAAGGTGAGCAAACCTGAGCCGGCTTTGACCAATAAGCTATCCGAATGCCCGTGATAGCATCCCTCGAATTTGATGATCTTGTCGCGACCAGTAAAACCGCGTGCCAGACGAATCGCAGTCATGGTGGCTTCGGTGCCGGAGCTAACCAAACGCACTTGTTCCATTGAAGGGACGAGTTGCCGAATCATCTCCGCAATTTCAATCTCACCTTCTGTTGGCGCACCATAAGACAGCCCATTGGCTGCTGCAGCTTGAACCGCCGCAATTACTTCAGGATGGGCATGGCCGAGAATGGCTGGCCCCCACGAGCCGATGTAATCGATAAATTTTTTATCATCTGCATCCCAAAAGTACGCACCTTGTGCCCGTTGCACAAAGTGGGGGGTGCCTCCGACGCTGCCAAAAGCGCGTACTGGGGAATTGACACCACCGGGGATGGATAATTTAGCACGTTCAAATAACTCGGCATTACGGCTCATATTTAAGTCAAACCTTTAAAAACGGGGCTGCCAGACAGCAGCAAAGACAATTAAGGGTGTAGCGTCCAACTGGTATAGGGATGTTGTGACAAATAGGCATTGGTATAACGACCATCCTCTGTCACCTCATGGCCCAGCCACGAGGGTAGGGCAAAGGTATCGGTCTCGCTGGTCAACTCGATTTCTGCTAACACCAAACCAGCATTGACCCCTTCAAATACATCCACTTCCCAGTGTTTGCCATCGACCATGACATGGTAACGGGTTTTTTCCATCACTTGCGGACAGAGGTGGTCCAACATTTCATTTGCGTCGCTGTGCGGAATCGCATACTCAAATTCGCGCCGTGTGCTGGCGCTGACCATGCCTTTGACCGTTAACCATGCTTGGTCACCGCTGATGCGAACCCGCACCACTTTTTCAACACTGACCGCCAAAAAACCTTGCCGGATACGTTGTTGACCGGTGACTGCGGTTTGCCAATCGTTATTTTTGACGACATAGCGCCGTTCAATTTCTAAAGCCATCGTCTGCTCTTTGGGTTAGAAAGGTTTGAGAACCACTAAAAAGACCACGGCAAACATTACCAAGACGGGCCCCTCGTTAAAGAAACGGTACCAAACATGGCTGCGGCGGTTTTGGCCGTTGCGGAAGGTTTTTAACAGATGGCCGCAATAGAAGTGATAGCCGATGAGGGCGGCAACCAGTGTCGTTTTGGCGTGTAACCATCCGCCCTGAAAGCCAAACCCGAACCATAGCCACAAACCAAACACCACAGCCAATGCCCCTAATGGGGTCATAAAGCGGTAGAGCTTGTGTGACATCAAGGTCAAACGGTCGCGTTCGGCTTGGGTGTCAGCCATCGCCAAATTCACAAACAGCCTTGGTAGATAAAACAAACCAGCAAACCAAGCGATCACGAAACAAATATGTAACGCTTTTACAACGGGGTAGCTCAAGAGATGTCCTCTCAAAAAAGTGGGTTAACCCTGTTCCCACGGGTTGATGATATTGACGCCAGTGGGTTTGAAATCATCGATATTGCGGGTGATGACGGTCATACCATGTACCAGTGCTGTGGCAGCAATCAGTGCATCGCGTTCCCCTCGCTTGTCTGGAACATGCAGCCGAGCACAGCGTTGGGCGACAGGGGTATCAATCGCCAAAGTCCTCTCGGCAAATTCCGGCAAGACTTGTTGCACTAACCATTTGCGTAATAAAGCCCCTTGATGACTATCCCTGCGCTCAATGGCTAACACACCTAATTCCAATTCCATGATGGTGATCACCGAGATAAAGAGATCGGAGGCATTTACCGTGTTAGCCCATGTGACAACATTTGGGTTCGCTTTGCCAAGGTGTACTTTGCGTAGCTCAGAGACCACATTCGTATCAACAAGATACATTATTCGAGATCCACTGTTTTGGTGTGAATCATCAACCGAGGGGGGATAAAGTCAATCTCCTCAATACTTGGCATAGCCAGTGCATCAGCAATACTGCGCCGTGGTTGTGTCAATTTTTGGTACTCGGCAAAGCTTAAAAGGACATGAGCAGGGCGGCCACGATCAGTGATAAACACAGGCCCGTGGTTAGCGGCTCTTTTTGCTTCGCTGGCTTTTTGATTGAACTCGCGGCTTGAGAAGGTGGTGATTGCCATGTGAAATCTCTCCGGTGCTAGTGGATGTAGAAACATTACTACATGGTTCAGGCAGCCGCAAGCGACTATGGCGTCGGATGGCTCAAAACTTTATGGATGAGTGATGTCAAAAAAATATGACCTAGATCAAGTCAAGTAGCAGTCATCTTTCCTAGCCTGTGCCCTTATTTTTTATGGCTCTCGCCGTCGAGAAAGGAAAATTGTCGATGTTCTCTCTGTCTTCTCGCCATGAAAAAGAGATTCTGTTATCACTAGATCAAATGATTGTGACCAAAACCGATCTGAAAGGGCAGATTACCTATGCTAACCGGACTTTCATGGAAATCGCTGATTTTCAAGAACATGAAGTGTTGAACAAACCACACAACCTCATCCGCCATCCCGATATGCCTCGCGGTGTATTTCGTCTGATGTGGAAGACCTTACAAAAGCGGCAAGAGTTTTTCGGTGTGGTGAAAAATTACACCTCTAATCGCAAGCAATACTATTGGGTGTTGGCAAACATCACCCCAGATTTTAATAACGCAGGTCAGTTGGCTGGTTTCTACTCGGTGCGCCGTCCTGCCTCACGCGCTGCTATCGCTGCTTTAGAACCGATTTATCAACAAATGCGCCAGATCGAAGCCAAACTAAGCAAGACCGAAGGGCCGGATGCTTCTGTTGCTTGGCTATTAGATCAGGTCAGAATGAGTGGCGCGAGTAATTACGAAGCTTTTGTCATGTCTTTAAATAAAGATATTATCAAACAAACAAAAATCACAAGAAATTGACTAAATAAATGTTTCATTATTTTGACATAGCGCAAAGCAGATCAAGGTATGATTACATCCTTTGTGAACTGTCTGCTCTGTCAACCTCATGTCTGCCCACTCATCTAGCCAAGAAGTGCTGTTGTCCGCTCACGATTTAATCATCACTAAAACCAACACCAAGGGACATATTACCTACGCTAACCGTATGTTTATGACGGTTTCGCAATATCCAGAAGAACGGTTATTAGGCGAAGCACACAATATCGTGCGCCATCCTGATATGCCGCGTGGCGTGTTTCGCTTAATGTGGAAAACGCTAAGCCAAGGACATGAATTTTTTGGTGTTATTAAAAACTATACTGCATGTCATAACTACTATTGGGTCTTCGCAAATATAACGCCAGACTACGCTAAAAATCGGCAGATACAGGGGTATTATTCTGTACGTCGCCAAGCCAGTCGTGCCGAAATTGCGACCATGAGCGAGATTTATCAAAAAATGCGAACGATTGAGCAACAGCATGGCAAACAACAAGGCCCAGACGCGGCGATGAGTTGGTTGTTAAATTATGTGCGGCAGCAAGGCTACACCACCTACGAAGGCTTTATCTTGTCTTTACACCGCGCTCACCAAGGAACAAAACAGCGATGACGCATCCCCACTCGCGCTTACACATGCCGTTTTTGCGTACATGGATTAAGCTCATTTTGGTTAGCTTTAACCTGATTATGGTGTTTGGGCTGACTTTGGTGCACTTTTTTCCTGATATGCACAATCTGCTGTGGCTGATTCCTTTGCTGTCGATTGCAATCAGTTTTTATATCCATCTCAACAGTCAACGCACGTTGAAAGTATTGGATATTATGCGCGAGCAAATTCACCACGCGCGGCAAGGTGAATTGCACCACCGCGCCACTCGTACCCGCCATTTGGGTGAGGTTGGGCTCGTAGCGTGGGAAATGAATGATTTTTTAGATTTGGTGGAAACTTACTTCAAAGAAATTAACACCTGTTTTCGCCGTGTCAGTGAACATGATTTCCAACGCCGGCCATTGGCCGCAGGCTTGCCCGGTATGTTTGCTGAGTCGCTCGGCAAAATTGACGAGGCAATTCAAGCGATGGCCGATAACGACCGCTTTGTGCGACAAAATCGCCTATCGTCAAAACTGCACAATCTCAATACCGAACATCTCCGCAGCAACCTTGCCTCGAATCAACACGATTTACAAATTATCAGTGATGAAATCTCGGTGGTGGCAGAGATTGCACAAGAGAACGCTGCCAGCGCCAGCAAAAGCCAACAAACCGCCGATGCTATTGGCCGCCATCTCGACACCATCGCCGGTAGTGTGACCTCGGTGAATACCGCAGCAGAAGATTTAAACCGCGAATGGCAACATATTGGCGAATCATTACAAGCCATCTCTGCCATTGCCGAACAGACCAATTTATTGTCGCTCAATGCCGCGATTGAGGCTGCGCGGGCGGGGGAATCGGGGCGCGGATTTGCGGTGGTGGCAGATGAAGTGAAAAAACTCGCCACCCGCAGTAAAGAAACAGCCGATCAGGTGCAGGCTATTTTGGGCCGCCTGTCGTCACGCATTGAAGATATGCTGCAACGGGCGGGGAATGCAGGTTCGGTGGCCGAGGAAGTGCGAACCTCGGTTGACGAATTTCGCCATCGTTTTGTCCGTCTGGCTGACACTTCATCCGAGGTTATTCGCCGCGTCAGTCTGGTACAAGATAAATCGATTACGTCTTTGCTAAAAGTCGATCACATTGTCTCAAAACAAGAGGCCTATCACCTGCTCTCGGGTGAAGGCAATCCCCAGCAAGATCCAATTGGCCAAGGCCGATTCCAAGCATGGTATGGCAGCGATGGACAGGCCCGCTTTGGTGATTTAAGCACCTTCAAACTGCTGCACGACAAATATAGCGCGGTGCAACAACAGGTACAGTTGGCGTTGAGTCATTTGGCCGATCAAGAAGAACAAACCATCTTACAAGCGATGAATGTGGCAGAGGGCGCGAGTGAGGCACTGTTAGCAGGCCTCGACTCGCTGGCTAAAGAAAGACAAGGCACACAACGCTAATTGGCGATTTTTTCTTCCTGTTTTTCTGCTTTTTCAGGGGGCGGTGTATCCGTCGCCAGTGTTAGCGCTTCGGGTAGCACAACATCAGGCAGTGCCACTTGATCGCTTAAATCGGGTGCTGTTGTCACCACTGCTGCCGCTGCTGGTTTTTTCGGTGGAAAGAAAAACTCACGCGTGTGATGGCGGAAGTGACGCCATAGGCTGCCAAACAACAGCCCTTGTTGTGTCGTGTTCACGCCACGTGCGCGCAAGGCTACAAACAGCGCCAAGGAAAAGCTCATGGTTAAGTTGACCAAGCCGACCAACGCCACCCCGAGTGCTGCCCATGCCATCAATCCGAAGGCAAAATGAAAATCTAATGCCACTGCGGAATAGCCCAAATAGGCAGAAGAAAAGGCGATATGGCGAATATCCACCGGCAGGCCGAATAACACCCCGAACGCAGTCACGCCCCCTAACATAAAGCCAAACGAAAAATTCCCTGCTAGGGCACCGAGGTTGTTGCGAACGTACTCCGCTACACGGTACATGCGCGACTCACCAAAAATTTTTCTTGGCCATTTCAGTTGTAATAGCCGTTCTGGGATGCGGTTATAGGCGGCGGCATTGTCGTAATAGCCGGCCACCAAACCAGACAAGAACAGACAAACCCCCGCCACCGCCGCATAAAACACCGCACCCGATTGCCAAGGGTGGACATCTTGCAGCAGATGGTGGGCTTTATCGACCGAGATCATGTGCTGACCCGTGGTGCCATAGATCAGCAAGCCAATCAACATGGCCATTGGCACGGCAAGGCCGACGTTGCCAATGATAGCGGCAAGTTGGCTGCGGCTGAGGCGCGCAATCAGGACCGCCAGTTTTTGCATATCACGCAATCGTCCTTGGCCCTCGCTGAGGGTGGCGGCGATGGTGTTGGCGGTCATGGCTGGCTGTTTGGTGGCCACTGTACCGTGGAGAATATGAATCAGCACAAACCCCAAGCCGTAGTTCAAACAAAACAGCAGGGCTTCGCTTAATGGCGGCAAATGGGCCTTGCTGACTTCTAATTTGATCATCGCCATAAAGGCAATAATAAAGCCCCCTAACATCGCAGACCGTAGTAGGCTAAAGTAATCTTTGCGGGTTTCGGTGATGTAGTGCTCACCGGTGCGGCTGGCGTTGTCTGTCACCCGTCTAGCGAGTAATTCAATATTTTGTCGCCAATAATGGCGCAAGTGATTTTTCCGACATTCAGCGCGAACTAGGGTTTTCCACAGGTGGATAATATGCGGCGCAGTGGCCTGAAAGTCTTTTTCATCGCGCAGGGTTTCTACGATATTGAGCAAGACTTGGGCGCGGTCGAGTAACTGCCCTAAGCGGCGCAGGTGAAAAGTCAGCGATAGGCTAGTGCCCTCGCGCCCTGCCCGATTGCGAATTTTTTCAACAATGCCACGACATTGATCGAGCAACACTAAAAGATGTTTATCATCAATCGGTTGCTCTGGATCGTGGTAGTGGTCGAGATAGGCGACAGTCTCGACGTTTTGCGCTAAAAAGGGAGATTCAAACTCCTCTATTTTTGGCTCAATCCGCACCAGCTCGGGTTCTAAGCCAATTGCAGAAATGCGGTATGACACCACACGCAGGGCTTCGAGTAGCTGTTGCAGGGGGCGCTGCGAATACTTTTCTTCCTCGAAATGTAAAGCGGCGATGACATCAAGCCACACTTGATCGGAAACAAGCCCGAGCCATAAAGCATCGCTGGCTTGGTGGAACACCATGCCAATAATGTCTTTGAGATAATCGGTATTGGGGACATCAGGCAGCAAAGTGCGTGAAATACGGCGGCCACTTTCGGTAAAAAAGCCCGTTCCCGGAAATACCCCAGTGTCCACATACAAGGAAATCGCTTTGCGTTCGCCAACCAATTGGTAAAGCGTGTTGCGTAGATGTCGGCGCAAATCGGCATGGGTGTGCAGCATGTGGCACAGCGCCTGCAAATTGCGGGTGGCTTCTTCGCCATCATCGGGCCGTCGTGGCCGTAGACTGGTGCCTAAATCGATGAGCGCAATAATCGGGTCTTGCTGTGCGTCACCAAAGCGTGCCAGTGCCGCTTCAAGAGAGAGTTTTGTCATAGTTCGCACATCACCGTATGTAAGAAAGCTGATGGCTTAGAGTGCAGCAACTGATGTTGCAGTGCAAGTAGAGAATATACCCATTAGCTTTGTGCTAGATTAAATTGCTTTAGCATGTCCCGATCATGTTTTTTTCACGCAGACGGTTCTGTTTGTAAATAAAATTATTTTTTA
>NZ_JBSQVP010000030.1:0-30683 GCF_055136605.1 Aquaspirillum sp.
TACAATCTATCATATTTATATTTTTTGCGAAATCTCAATAAAAAAGCCCTGTTGTGGCACCAACAACAGGGCCTTACCAACCAATCAGCAAGCCATTTAATTTTGAATCACAATTTTTGGCATCCGGCTCGAATAGTCTCGTGCTTTTTCTCCGACTTTAATTGCCACTTTGCGCGCAATTTGACGGTAGATTTCTGCAATTTTACCGTCTGGCTCAGCAACAACCGAGGGCTTGCCTTCATCGGTATGCAATCGGATCGACAAATCCAGCGGCAGTTGACCAATCAACTCCACGCCATATTGCGCTGCCATTTTTTCACCGCCACCGTGGCCAAAAATCGCTTCCGTGTGGCCACATTGCGAACAAATGTGCATCGCCATGTTCTCTACAATGCCCAGTACCGGAATATTGACCTTTTCAAACATCTTGAGGCCTTTTTTGGCATCAAGCAGGGCAATATCTTGCGGCGTGGTCACCACAATCGCACCGGTAACAGGAATTTTTTGTGACAAAGTCAATTGCACATCTCCTGTGCCGGGCGGCAAGTCGATGACCAAATAATCCACCTCATCCCAACGGGTGTCGTTCAGTAGCTGCATTAACGCTTGCGTCACCATCGGCCCACGCCACACCATCGCCTGATCTTCATCCACCAAATAGCCAATCGACATGGTTTCCACACCGTAGTTTTCAACGGGATAGATTGATTTACCATCAGGAGATTCAGGACGACGGCCAGCCAACCCCATCATCAAAGGTTGTGAAGGGCCGTAAATATCAGCATCTAAAATGCCAACTCGCGCCCCTTCTGCAGCCAAGGCCAACGCTAAATTAACCGCCGTGGTCGATTTACCCACCCCACCTTTGCCACTGGAGACAGCAATAATATTTTTCACCCCCGACAACAAAGGCACGCCACGCTGTACGGCATGGCTAACAATCTCGCTTCGCACTGCAACACGCGCTTCACTGATGTCGGTTAACTGCAACAGATGATCGGCGATATGTTGCTCTAATGTGGCCCACTGGGTTTTTGCCGGATACGGCAACACCACATCCACTTCGACCATGCTGCCTTGTAAGTGAATACGGCGAATGGTTTTACCTGTCACCACATCATGGCCGGTATTGGGGTCGATACAGGTTTGCAGATGGTCGCGCAACTGTTGTTCGGTGTAGGTCGCGGTAGGCTGACCTTGTAAAAGTTGTTTAATTTTGGCAAACATGGCTGAGCTCCAAAGTAATATCCGACTATTTTAATCAACTTTTATTCATCCTGACCAGCATCACCGGTCTGGGCCGTGGCTGCGGTATACTTGCGTTTTGACTTCTAACTGTATTCGAGACCGTTACGCCATGACACAACGCAAAATTCTGGTCACCAGCGCCCTTCCTTATGCCAATGGTTCGATTCACCTTGGCCACATGGTTGAACACATCCAAACCGATATTTGGGTACGCTTTCAGAAAATGCGCGGCCATACTTGTCACTATGTTTGTGCGGATGATACTCATGGCACGCCCATTATGTTGGCAGCAGAAAAACAAGGCATCACCCCCGAACAACTGATTGAACGAGTTCATGCCGAACATTTCGCCGATTTCCAAGGTTTTCACATCGGTTACGACAACTATTACAGCACCAACAGCCCCGAAAACCGTCATTACAGTTACGACATTTATCAAAAGCTGCGCGATGCCGGCAAAATCGTCAGCCGCACCATTGAACAGCTCTACGATCCAGAAAAGGGCATGTTTTTACCCGACCGCTTTGTTAAAGGCGAATGTCCGAAATGTCATGCCAAAGACCAATACGGCGATTCATGTGAAGTTTGCGGCGCAACTTATAGCCCCACAGAATTGATTCACCCCTATTCCGCAGTCAGTGGCGCCACACCGGTCTTACGAGAGTCGGAGCATTTCTTCTTCCGTTTGGGAGAGTGTGCCGATTTCCTACGGGATTGGACGGCTGGCCACAGCCCCCTCTCTGATGGCCGTGACCAACCCCACTTGCAAGCAGAGTCACTCAATAAGATGAATGAGTGGATTGAAGGTGGTTTGCAAGATTGGGATATTTCACGCGACGCGCCTTACTTTGGTTTTGAAATTCCCAACGCCCCCGGCAAGTATTTCTATGTCTGGTTGGATGCACCTATCGGTTACATGGCCAGCTTTAAAGCCTTGTGTGATCGCGAAGGGTTGAATTTCGACGAGTATTTCAAGGCCGATTCAAGCACCGAGCTTTATCATTTCATCGGCAAAGATATTCTTTATTTCCATGCCCTATTCTGGCCGGCCACTTTGCAATACAGCGGCTATCGCACTCCAACCGGCGTTTTCGCACATGGTTTCTTAACCGTTGACGGTCAAAAAATGTCGAAATCGCGCGGCACATTTATCACCGCCCGTAGCTATCTCGATTGTGGTTTGAATCCAGAGTGGATGCGTTATTACATCGCCGCCAAACTCAATAGCAAAATTGAGGATATCGATTTATCGTTGAGCGACTTTGTGGCACGGGTGAACTCAGATTTGGTTGGGAAATTTATCAACATCGCCAGCCGTGCCGCCGGTTTTATCAGCAAGCGCTTTGATGGCAAATTGGCTGCCCAACTCAGTGACAGCAGCTTATTAGATGCCCTCACCGCCCCAGCAGAAAGCTTGGCACACAGCTTTGAACAACGCGAATATGCTCGTGCTTTGCGTGATGTGATGGCCTTGGCCGATCAGGTGAATTTGTATGTCGATGCCAATAAACCGTGGGAATTGGCCCGTCAAGAAGGCATGGAACAACAGCTGCAACAAGTCTGTACCGTGTTAATCAACGCGTTCCGCCTGCTCACGATTTATCTCAAGCCAGTGTTGCCAAAATTGGCCGAACAGGTCGAACAATTCTTAAATATCGCGCCACTGACTTGGGCAGATAGTCAACACACATTGCTCGACCATACCATCCAACCTTATCAACATTTAATGCAACGGATTGAACCGAAATTGATTGAACAACTGATTGAAGCCAATAAACAAAGCACTCCCGCTGTCAGCGAAACAGCAGAGGCGAACTACGAACCTATCGCAGACACGATTGCCATTGACGACTTTGCCAAAGTCGATTTGCGCGTTGGTGAGGTGTTAGCGTGTCAATATGTCGAAGGTTCGGATAAATTGCTGCAATTTACCGTCAACCTCGGCTTTGAAACCCGCAATATTTTCTCGGGCATCCGTAAAGCCTATGCCGAACCAGAAAAATTAGTCGGTCGTAAGGTGATTGTGGTAGCCAACTTAGCGCCACGCAAAATGCGTTTTGGCGTTTCACAAGGGATGATTGTTTGTGCATCAGGCACCGACGATAACAGCGGTCTGTTCTTGTTAGATGTCGATCAAGGCGCACAACCCGGTATGCGTATCGGTTAACTGTTTTCTCTGAAAATTTTTACAACACTGCGCCAGCGGCTAAACACCGCTGGCAACAGCTTTTAGCGCAATTACACGCGTGGCGCAGCAGCGGTAAATTCTAAAGCTACCGATTCCCCTGCCACCGTTGGATCACTTTCTCCCGTTGCAACCGCAGCCATAGCGGTCATGTCTTCTTGCAAATCCGCTTCAAATTCGCTCACTGGTTTAGCGTTCACCAAACCTTCTGCTTGCACCAAAGCAGCAATTTCTTCTGGTGTCGCTTCCACGGCAACCGGTTCTTGCTGTGCCAAGCCCAAATCAGGGAAAGCCTCCTCCGCTGTCTCATCGACAGACGCAGCCGAAGCCTGTGCCGTAGCAGTGATTTCATCCGCTGCCGCTAAAAAGGCCTCGACTGCTGATGTTTCAGGGGCAGGGGTAGGCATTTCACCGGCTGCTTGCAACATGGCCGCCACTTCTTGCGAGTCTAGCAAGGCGCTATCGCTTGCCACGACAGCCTCTTCATCATCAAAGGCCACAGGAAACTCTGGGGCAGCGTCCGCTTCTGCCACGGCTTCGACTGGCATATCGCTTGCAATCGACTCAGCGGCAGCGGCCACCTCCGCCATGACCTCAGCGTCAGCACTTGGGTTGTCTTCTACGGCAGGCGCTTCCACTACGTCAGGGGTTTCTGATACCAGACTGGCCATCTCTTCTACCGGTGTTGCAGAGGGTTTGACTGCCGCACCGGACAACAGCGAAGCCAAAGCAGCCACTTCTTGCGAATCTAACACCGCACTCAGATGTTCTTCTAACAATAACACAGCATCGTTTTCGGCCAATTTCGCCTGATCGATCTCTGCGCGCACGTCTTTGATTTTCTGCACCAACACAAAACACAGCTTCCAAGCATGGCTTGGTGCCGCCGGTTGTTTCCCCAAATCAGCAGAACTGACATCAAGCAAGTCAGCATCCGCATCATAGTCGTTGGGTTGGCGTGGAGAGGTGTTTGGGTCTAGTTCAAGTAAAAGTGCATTCAGTTTTTCAGTCAGGGCAATTGCCGCTTTTTGATAAAAGGCCTCGGTATTGGGCTTCATAGGGATTCACCGCTCTCAAGAAAGTACACGCATGGGCGCATGATTCTCTTCCTGTTTGTGTTCACAGATGCACTCAAACAGGCATCACCTTCCCGACTATCTCTAGAACCCCTCCAGAAATAGCACCGCCGTTACCGGCTGGATTCGCCACGGGTAGAGCAGTTACGGTTGCCAGCCGTTCATCAAAACTGATGAGGTCATCGCAAGGCAAGCGCTTACGATACGACAATCATGCCACAGCTGAGAGCGAAAAAAACCCCGATGTGGTGACATCGGGGTTTTTCGGGTCATCAAGCTTAGCTTATTTCATGCCACCCACGGTTTGCAGGGTTTCCCACTTGCCGTCTTTCACTTGGTACACCGTCACAGCACCGTTCACCAAGTCGCCCTTGTCGTCAAACTTGACCTTGCTGGTCACACCGGCGTATTCGGTTTCAGCCAGTTTTGGAGCAAACGCAGCCGGATCAACCGAGTCGGCTTTTTTCATCGCATCGACCATCACGCGCACTGCGTCATAGGCATAAGGCGAGTACATTTGCACTTCGCCATACTTGGCTTTGAATTTTTCGTTAAACGAAGCAAACCCCGGCATTTGATCGCGTGGCATACCGATGAAGGAGGCGTAGTGACCTTCGGCAGCTTCGCCAGCCAATTTCAGGAATTCTGGCGAGTAGATCCCGTCAGCACCCAACAATTTGACTTCGATGCCCAATTTCTTCATCTGTTTTGCCAATGGGCCGCCCTGAGCGTCCATCCCACCAAAGAACACCAGATCAGGCTTCGCGGCTTTGATAGACGTCAAAATCGCCATAAAGTCGGTGGCGGTGTTAGAGGTGAACTCACGCTTCACCACTTTCGCACCTTTGGCCTCGGCAGCCTTCACGAATTCGTCAGCAATCCCTTGACCATAGGCAGTGCGGTCATCAATCACCGCCACATTTTTCACTTTGAGGCTTTCTACCGCAAAGTTACCCAACGATGCGCCTTGTTGCACATCGTTTGCCACCACACGGTAAGCGGTCTTGAAACCTTGCTGGGTGTAAGCAGGGTTGGTAGAGGAAGGCGAAATTTGTGGAATGCCCGCGTCAGCATAAATTTTCGATGCTGGGATGGTGGTACCGGAATTTAAGTGACCAATCACGCCCACCACTTTTTTGTCCACCAAGCGTTGTGCCACTTGGGTTGCAATTTTCGGGTCGGCTTGGTCATCTTCAGACACCAGCTCCAGACGCACTTTTTTGCCACCGATGGTTAACCCTTCGGCATTGATCTCGTCCACCGCCAAACGGGCACCGGACTCGTTATCTTTCCCTAAGTGGGCAATCGGGCCAGTCAATGGTGCAACACTACCGATCAGAACGGTGGTTTCTTCAGCAGGCGCTGCCGCAGCAGGTGCCGGAGCCGCAGCATCGGCGGCAGGCTTAGGGGCCTCGGATTTACCGCAGGCGGACAACGCTAATACAGCAGAGGCAATCAGGGTTAAACGAGCATACTTCATGGGGACATCCTTCACGTGAGCTTAAGGGAACGGGGATGATTATTATGAGTGCTTTGCCAGACTGTCAATCACATTGCCACATATGCCTTTAGCTTAACTTACCACCCAATTCGGGTTGCCGACGTTCGATAAATAGGCTGCAACCACTGGTTTTTTTCGCCACTTTTTTCGCTTCGGCGGCAACAGCAGAAATATCACGGTGTGAATGATAGAGCGTTGGTTCAATCCGAATCGCACCAATTGATAATGCCGTCAAGGGTAAAAAAGCACTCTCACCATTGCGCTGCACCGCTAAAAATCCACCAAGATCTAAATGTTCTGGCCGGAAAAAACGTTTCACCTGTTGTTCAAAAGCCGCCAAAATCCCACGGCAACGGGCTTCCCAATCGTCACTGCGAAATAACACAATAAAATCATCACCGCCAACATGGCCGACAAAATCTTGATTAGGGTCGGCATGTTCTAATAACAGATGGCCGGTAAATTGAATCAATTCATCGCCTTGGCTAAAACCGTATAAATCATTAAACGGTTTAAAGTGATCTAAATCACAATAAGCAACCGTGAATAACCGCCCTGTCAGTAACTCTTGGTCAATCGCTTCGTTAATCGGCACATTCCCGGGCAACCCTGTCAGTGGATTGGCATGACGGGCAGCACGAATTTGGATTTCGTTGATTTTTTTCATCAAGTCAAAGCCCGTTCCCATGCCGAGATAACGCCCTTGATCGGTGATGATAAAGCCATCAATCAAGTAACGGCGTTCTGCCGCCACCACAATGCTCGACAAGGTTTGAATACTCATCGAAGCGTCAACAATCAAGGGTTTAGGATCCATCATCCCAGCACAGGGTTTTTTCGCATATAGCTCGCGGCTAAACGGGCGTGCAAAGGTTTCGAGCACATGATGTCGCCGCAACAAACCGACTGGCCGGCCATCATCCACCACCGGAATAGCGAACAAATCGGCATCTTCGGCAAATAAGCGATAGGCGGTGTCAGCTGGAGCATGTGAAGCAAGGGTATCCACCGCCACCAATAAATCCCCCGCTCGATCTGCCGTCACAATGATTAAATTGCTTTCTTGCTGGCCAAAAGGACTGTGTTGGTGATGACGGATTTGAAACTGACGAGCAGGTAAGGCCGATGGTTTACCGAAAAAATAACCCTGCCCAAAATTGACGCCAAGGTCACGCAGGGTTTGATATTCAGCTTGGGTTTCCACGCCTTCAGCCACCACATGGCAACCATTATGCTCAGCAAGTTGAATAATACTGGTTAAAAAGTGCCGATGAATCGGGTTTTCGTCGATGTTTTGGATAAAAAACTTATCCAGCTTCACAAAATCAGGGGAAATTTCTGCCCAACTACGCAGATTGGAAAAACCTTCACCCAAATCATCTAATGCCACTCGTAAACCCTGTTGACGATAAGCATGTAAACGATTGCGTAAAGTTTCAAATTGACCAAAGGGTCGGCTTTCGGTCAACTCGACAATTAAACGCTGTGGGGACAGCCCCTGTTTGAGCAACTGTGGCACCAATCGATCGGGGTGAAAGGACTCAGTTTGCACCGTATCCGGCCCCAAATTAATCGACAGCGACCCCTTCAAATCGAGTTCAACAAAGCGTTCGAGCACGGCGGCAAAGCAAGTTCGCTCGAGCGCTTGCGTCATATTGCAGCGACCTGCGACTTCAAATAAATCCTGCGGCGAATACAAACGGCTTGATGCTGGGCCACGAATTAGGCCCTCGTAACCGATGATAGAGGAGGTGGAAAAATCGACAATCGGTTGAAACACGGGTGTCAGACGCTCGCCCTCGATGATGGCAATCAGTTCGCCAATCAACGCAGGTTCAAGTTTTTCGGGGAGAGAAGATTGAGGCAGTTCACGGGTAAGCATGTTGACAACCCTTATCGCAAGGCAGTGAGCTAAGCGATACAGTGTAGCGAGTGATGATGAATTTTTTTTGACAGGTCATTCGCAGTACCTGAAATTTGAGAAAAAATTTCAAAATCAGCGTAAACCAGCGGAAACAACAATATAATGCTTTTACATCGCTGCCAAACTGTGACCAAGACCATGCCTACTTTTCGTCTGTCGTTGTTTGCCCCCTGTTGGCATACCCTGCTGATGTTAGGTGCGGGACTGTTGTTCTGTTTCGGCCACAGCCTAGCTAATCCAGCCCCCTCTCCGCCTTCAGCAAACAGCCCCCTCCATCGTTTCGTACTGCAACTGAAATGGCAACACCAATTTCAGTTTGCAGGCTATTACGCCGCCGTACAAAAAGGTTTCTATCGCGAAGCGGGTTTAGAAGTACAACTGGTTGAGGCCACCCCCGATACCGATGTGGTCAAAGAAGTGTTAGCGGGTCATGCTGATTTTGGGATTAGCAGCACCAGTTTGTTACCGCTGCGAGCCCAAGGGCATCCGGTGGTAGCGATGGCATCTATCTTTCAGCACTCAGCACAAATTTTTATCACACGGCCAGTGCCCAGCAGTGACGACCGCCCTGCAGTGTTTCCCAATTTGCGCGGCAAAAAGGTCATGATCGAATCACATGCAGATGAACTGTATGCCTATTTACAGCGAGAAAAGATTGATATTGGCACCATGACACCGGTGGCGCATAACTTTGGTATCCGCGCCTTCACCGAAGACCGCGTCGCCGCCATGTCGGGCTATCTGACAGATGAACCCTTTTTGTTACAACAACAAGGTGAGCCTTTTCAGGTGTTTAACCCACGTCATGTCGGCATTGATTTTTATGGCGAGATTTTGTTCACCACCGAAGACACTATTGCCAATTACCCAAAACAAGTCGAGGCCTTTCGTAAGGCTAGCTTAAAAGGTTGGGAATATGCTCTCAATCATCCAGAAGAAGTGATCCAGTGGTTACAACAACGCTATCAAACGCAAAAATCGGCAGCGCATTTGCGCTTTGAACACCAAAAAATGCAAGAGTTGATTCAACCGGACTTAATCGAAGTCGGCCACATGCACCGAGGGCGGTGGCAACACATTGCCCGCACCTATGCCGACCTAAATATGCTGCCAGCCAAGTTTTCACTAGACGGCTTTCTCTATCACCCGCCAGTCAAAGAAACCCTACCCACTTGGTTACGCTACACCATTGCCGGTGGGGTATTGTGCATGGTGTTAGGGCTGTTTGCTGTGGCGTATATTTTGCGCTTGAACCGCGAGTTAGCCGGACAAATTGCCACCAGCCAACACATTGAAGCCGCCCGCCTCCGCGATCAAGGCCGCATCCACGCTGCGAATGAACGTTTACAAGGCATGATGACGCACCTACCGATTGCGCTGGCGTTGGTCAATGCGGATACCCAACAATTTATTTTATTAAATCCAAAATTTGTTGCGACCTTTGGCTATCAACGAGAACAACTGCAAGACATGGCCACTTTTTGGGCGCAATGTGCGCCTGAACGCAGCAGCTATTTGCAAGAATATTGGCAACAACAAATCAGCAACGTCATTCGGCATGGCGGGGAAATTCCACCGTTTGAATTTCATGCCCAACACCCAAACGGACAACAAGCCATTTTGCAATGTCACATGGTGCAATTTGACGATTGGCAGCTGATTGCCTTTGTCGATTTAAGTGAACAAAAACGCTTGGAATCGCGCTTGCAATATATGGCGTTACATGACGAACTGACCGGTTTAGCCAACCGTACCTTATTGCGCGAACAGGTGGAACAGGCAATTCATCATGCAAAACGGCATCAATCCATGCACTTTGCGGTATTATTTATCGACTTGGATGGTTTTAAAGCAGTGAATGATGAGGCAGGCCACGCCATTGGTGATGAGGTGTTAAAAGAGGCGGCGCAGCGTATTAAACAGAGTTTACGGGCCAGCGATCAGCCAGCCCGCTTGGGCGGGGATGAATTTGCGGTGATTTTGCATGATATCCAACGACCAGAAGATGCGCTCACCGTGGCACAACATGTGCTAGATGTCTTGAAACAACCCTATCCGGTGGGAGAACGCGAGTTTGATTTAAGTGCCAGCATCGGCATCGCGCTGTATCCAGATCATGCCACCGAAGTCAAAGCCTTGTTACATGCAGCGGATGATGCCATGTATCAAGTGAAACGCAATGGTAAAAACCAATGCCAACTGGCACAAAATCGTGCCCAACCGTCTGTTTCAATCTAAAGGAAAACAGCTATGGAAGTGATGGTGTTGCTGGCTCTTGCTGTGGTCATCGTATTGGCCAAAGCGATCAAAGTGGTTCCTCAACAGACCGCTTTTGTGGTCGAGCGTCTCGGCCGTTTTCACGCAGTGTTATCGCCGGGCTTAAATATCATCATTCCTTTTGTGGATCGCTTGGCCTATCGCCATTCTCTAAAAGAAATTCCGTTAGATGTACCAAGCCAAATTTGCATTACCCGCGACAATACACAATTGACAGTGGATGGCATTTTGTATTTTCAGGTCACTGATCCACAACGCGCCAGCTATGGCAGCAGCGACTATATTCTTGCAATCACTCAGTTGGCACAAACCACGCTGCGTTCAGTGATCGGGCGCATGGAATTAGATAAAACCTTTGAAGAACGGGATGAAATCAACCGTGCTGTGGTGGCGGCATTGGATGAAGCGGCGATCACGTGGGGCGTGAAAGTATTACGTTATGAAATTAAAGACCTTGTGCCACCCAAAGAAATTTTGCACTCGATGCAACAACAAATCACTGCCGAGCGCGAAAAGCGCGCCCTGATTGCTTCTAGCGAAGGTCGCAAACAAGAGCAAATTAACTTAGCCACTGGTGAGCGCGAAGCCGCGATTCGTAAATCGGAAGGCGAACAACAATCGTTAATCAATCAATCGGAGGGCGAAAAACAAGCACGGATTAACAAAGCCACGGGGGATGCTGAAGCCATTCGCTTAGTCGCAGCAGCCAACGCCGAGGCCATCGCCAAAGTCGCACAAGCGTTACAACAAAACGGCGGCATTGAAGCAGTCAATTGGAAAGTGGCTGAACAATATGTTCAGGCTTTCTCACAATTGGCCAAAGAAAGTAACACACTCATTATTCCTGCTAATACGGCAGATGTGGCGGGGATTGTCGCCACAGCACTCAACACTATTAAAGCAAGCACTGACCCTCACTTGCCAAGGCTGTGAGCTTGCGAGGATAATCGTTCACTATGAAATTTCTCTCCGACCTCTTTCCGGTCATCCTGTTTTTTGCTGCGTTTTACCTCACCCGCGACATGTTTATTGCAACGGGTGTTGCCATTGTCGCGACCTGTTTACAAGTCGGTATCACTTGGCTACGAACTCGGCGCGTTGAAACCATGCAATGGGTCTCTCTGGCGTTAATGTTGGTGCTCGGTGGTGCAACACTGTTGTTGCACAATAAAGCTTTTATTATGTGGAAACCCACCGTCCTCTATTGGTTGATGGGCCTTGGCCTTGGCTTTGCCCATTGGGTCTTGCGGCGGCAACCTTTACGCGCCATGTTAGGTCAACACCTCAACCTGCCCGATCCGCTGTGGTCGCGTTTGACGCTGGCGTGGGTGGGCTTTTTCTTGGCCATGGGCGGCTTAAATCTGTTCGTGGCGTATCAGTTCAGTGAAGAAATCTGGGTCAATTTCAAGCTATTTGGTGGCATGGGATTGATGTTTGCTTTTGTGTTGGCACAAGGTGTTGTGCTGGCACGTTATATGGAAGACGATAAAACGTGATGTTGTATATGATCTTGGGGAAAGATGTCCCCGACTCACTCGCGCAACGTTTAGCAAGCCGGCCGGCGCATCTGGCACGTCTGCAAGCGCTACAAACCGAAGGCCGCTTAATCATGGCTGGCCCGTTACCGGCAATTGATAGCCCCGATCCGGGTGCAGCAGGGTTTACGGGTAGCCTGATTGTGGCGGAGTTTCCTTCTTTGATCGACGCGCAAGCATGGGCTGATGCCGACCCTTACTTAGCTGCTGGCGTGTATGCTTCCGTCGAGGTCAAGCCTTTTAAAAAGGTTTTGCCCTAATGGATGTCGCACAAGAAATCCATCAGCGTCTGACCGTATTACAGCCAGAGTTGTGCGATCTCGATGATGATAGCGCTGCCCATCAGGGCCATGCCGGTGCGGCAGGCGGGGGCGGGCACTATACCTTAACGATTGTCAGCGCCGCTTTTGTTGGTAAAAACCGCGTTGCCCGCCATCGCCAAGTGTATGACTTGTTGCAGGACTTAATGCCGCATACTATCCATGCCCTAGCGCTTAAAACCTATGCACCTGGTGAAATTTAACACTGGTCGTTACTTTTTTCTGAATTTGTCTTAAAGGACCTGATATGCGTCTGACTCAAATCGCTGCTTTATGTTTGGCTGCCAGTTTAAGCACGGCGGCCTTCGCTAACGATAAAGTGGCCGCAGTCGTCAATGGCACAGAGATTCCACAAGCGGAATTAGATGCGTTTGCTCAACAAGTGGTAAATAGCAGCGGTGGACGGGTCAAAGATTCGCCAGAATTGCGTGCCGAGCTGAAGCAACAGATGATTAACCGCACAGTCATCTTGCAAGAAGCCAACCGCCGTGGCTTAGAAAAAACCCCTGAATTCAAAAATCGGATGGAAATTTTCCGCAAAGACTTGTTACAACAAGCTTTGTTTGAAGATATTGCCAAACAAAACCCTGTGACAGAAGCACAAGTCAAAACCGAATACGACCGCATCAAAGCCCGTTTAGCGGGGCAAAAAGAAATGCGCGCACGTCAAATCGTGTTGAACAGCGAAGCTGAAGCACAAGAAGTCATTGCCCAACTGAAAAAAGGCGGCAAGTTTGACGAATTGGCCAAACAAAAATCGAAAGATCCTGCAGCAAAACGCACTGGCGGTGAAATGGGCTGGGTCAACCTCGGCGCAGTCCCACCACAGTTAGCCGATGCCCTCAAAGCCTTGGGCAAAAACCAAGTGAGCAGCCAAGCCTTGCGCTCTGACGTTGGCTTCCATGTCTTTAAAGTAGAAGACATCCGCGATGCAAAAGTGCCAACTTTTGAAGAAGTGCGCCCACAGCTGCAACGTCAAATGCAAAGCGCACAAATCGAGAAAGTGTTAATCGAGCTGCGCAACAAAGCAAAAATCCAGTAAGCTAATCTCGTTTTGTTGATCTCAATGGCCCGTATCAACGGGCCGTTTTCTCATAAGAAAATCTCTCTATGCGTAATCTGTTTTCAAAAACTGTTCTTGCGGCTGTCCTTGCTGTTGGCTGTAGTGCTTCCGTCTTCGCCGCAAATAATACTGTTGCCACTGTCAATGGCATGGCTATCCCACAGGCACGCGCCGAAGCCATGATGCGTCAATTAACCAGCCAAGGTCAGCCAGACACCGCCGAAGTGCGTGCGATGGTGCGTGATGAACTGATCATGACCGAGTTGCTGCGCCAGCAGGCGACACAAAAAGGCTTGGATAAAACAGCGGAATACAAAGCAGAGTTAGAAGGCTTATCTGCTCGTTTATTAGCCAATATGTATGTGCGTAACTGGGTTCGCACCAATCCTATCGGCGAAGCCGAATTGCGCACCCGCTATGAACGCTTAAAAGCACAAATGGCACAAAAAGAGTATCACCCACGCCATATTTTGGTTGCCACTGAAGCAGAGGCGGTTGCTTTGTTGGAAGACCTGAAAAAAGGCAAACGCTTTGATGAATTGGCGAAAACCAAGTCGTTAGATGCCGGTAGCAAAGAAAAAGGCGGCGATTTGGGCTGGATGATGCCCAATGTGCTCGACCAAGCTTTTGCTGCAGCCATGATGAAGCTCGAACGCGGACAAATCACGGCAACGCCGGTCAAGAGCCAGTTTGGTTGGCATATTATTCAGTTGGGTGATGTTCGTGACAGCGAATTCCCTCCATTAGAAGGCATCCGTGCCCAACTGACACAACAAATTCAGAATGAGCGTCTGCAAGGACATCTCAACCAGCTGAAACAAACAGCCAAAGTGAATTGATGTGCGGCAGCAACCACGCTGCCAACTTGATTGAAAAAAGCGACAGTGGAATGGATAAACTGTCGCTTTTTTGTTTTTTGTCATACTGTGAAACACGAATTTATATTATTTTTTGTTTTATTTGAAAAATACTCGTGCAATACCTCATTTTCTTTTCTTTTCGCATCATGTCATTTTTGTAGATGGTCGTTATAATCGTTGCAGCCAGATTCTTTCGCTAAGGAACCGCCGTGAGCTTCGTCAACACTTTGCAAGATATTTCTGTTGTGCTGGTTGAACCCTCTCTGATTCAAGCACGCTTAATTCAGGAGCATTTAGCAAGACAAGGCGTCGTCATGGTGAGGCATGTTTGTCAGGGACAAGAAGCCTTAGTCGAACTAGAACGCGCCCCTGTCGATCTACTGATCAGTGCCATGTATCTACCTGATATGTCGGGCTCTGATTTAATTACACAAATCCGTGAAGCACCGTTTCTTGCCGATCTCGCTTTTATTCTGATTTCTAGTGAAACCCGCCCACAGGTGTTAGAACCTGTCCGTCAATCTGGCGCCTCGGCCATCTTGCCTAAGCCGTTCACTGATTTTCAACTGGCCACCGCGCTGCGTGCCACCCTCGAATATATCGCCCCCACCAACAATGCCCTACCCATCGAGCTTGATTTTGATGCACTGAGGGTGTTGATTGTGGATGACAGCCGTTCGGCGCGGCATTTTATCCGTCATGTCTTTGAACAGCTAAAAATTCAAAACTTTTTTGAAGCCGGCAACGGCAAAGAAGCCGTTGCGGTATTGTCAGAAAATTATGTCGATCTTGTTGTCACCGACTACAACATGCCGGAAATGGACGGGCGAGCCTTGGTCGAATATATCCGTCAACAAAGCTGGCAGGCTTCCGTACCGGTGTTGATGGTATCAAGTGAGCAAGACGAAAGCCGGCTG
The DNA here is from genome assembly GCF_055136605.1 of Aquaspirillum sp. Taxonomy (NCBI): domain Bacteria; kingdom Pseudomonadati; phylum Pseudomonadota; class Betaproteobacteria; order Neisseriales; family Aquaspirillaceae; genus Aquaspirillum; species Aquaspirillum sp. The sequence continues at coordinate 14,907 of NZ_JBSQVP010000030.1, forward strand.
GCGGCCGTCGAACAAGCCGGCGTATCAGCTATTTTTGATAAGCCGTTTGATCCATCGCGTGTTCGTGAATTGGTGGTGCAAGTGTTAACCTCGGGCGGCTAAACGGGTGTGGCGTGCTGTAACAACAATTGCACACGCCGTTGCCCCCGAAATTCGTTGACCTGTAATTGATAAACCGCTTGGATGACATTGGGCAAGGGGTCGGGGTGATTGAAAAAAATCGCATCCCACGTTTGGTTGGCAAAGCCCAAGCTCAGTTTACGATGTTTCTCGGCAACCACGCGCTGTGCAAGCACAGTAAATTCACCACTGAATAACGGTGGCGGAAAACCTTGCCCCCAAATCAAACTGTCTAACTGTTCGGCTTGTTGTAAAGTCATGTCCTCTGCCAACAAAGCACCATCAGTTTCAATACGGCGAGTGAGATGGTATTCATCCAGCCATAGTTGCGCGACTTCTTCAAAGGCAGCAGCAAAACGTGGAAAATCTTGTTCGCGTAGTGCCACCCCCGCCGCCATCGCATGGCCACCAAAACGTTGAATTAAGTCGGGATAGCGTTTGGCAATCCAATCCACGGCATCGCGCAAATGAAAGCCCGGAATAGAACGACCCGAGCCTTTGATTTGATCGTCATCAGCAGGAGCAAACACAAAGCAAGGCCGGTGGAAACGTTCACGCAAGCGCGCAGCCACAATTCCCACCACCCCCTGATGCCAGTCATCACGAAACATCGCTACGCTATAGCGGCTGTCGTCTAGGTTGTCTGGCAAAGCCGCTAATGCTTCTTGCTGCATCCCCCCTTCAATTTGCCGCCGTTCACGATTGAGTTCGTCAAGTTGTTGCGCCAGTTGTTGTGCGCGAAGTCGATCATCCGTTAATAAACATTCAATCCCCACGCTCATATCGTCTAATCGACCTGCAGCATTCAAGCGCGGGCCAAGGGTAAAGCCCAAGTCAAAGGCACTGGCACGACCAAGCTGGCGGCCACTGACTTCAAATAAAGCCCGAATCCCCTCGGCACACTGTCCTTGTCGCATACGCAACAAACCTTGTTGTACCAAAATACGGTTGTTCGCATCCAAACGCACCACATCAGCCACCGTGCCAAGGGCAACCAAGTCCAACCATTGCGCCAGATTGGGTTCTGGCCGTGTCGCAAATGCACCACGCTGTCGCAACTCGGCACGCAATGCCATCAACACATAAAACATCACCCCCACCCCAGCCAAATGTTTGCTAGGGAAGGGACAGCCGGTTTGATTGGGGTTAACAATCAACGTCGCGGGGACTTGCTCACCCGGTAAGTGATGATCGGTAATCAGGACTTCTAAGCCCAAACGATGGGCGTGCTCCACCCCGTCCACACTGGCAATTCCATTATCCACAGTCAACAATAGCTGTGGCTTGGGTTGGCAAACACGCAAGGCAAGGTCAACAATTTCGGGGGTCAGTCCATAGCCATATTCAAAACGATTGGGGACCAGATAATTAACCTGTCCTCCCATCGCACGCAAACCACGCACCGCACAGGCACACGCCGTTGCACCATCGGCATCATAGTCAGCAATCACGGTCAGGGTTTGCTGAGCAGCAATTGCATCTGCCAACCGCCGCGCCATCGCTTCGATATTGTGCAGATCGTGGAATGGGACGAGATGATTCAAGCGCGTTTCTAGCTCGGCACGGTCTTGCACCCCTCGGGCAGCAAAAATCCGCGCCAGCAACGGCGATATCCCCTGTTGTTGTAATCGCGTTGCGCTTTCTGGCACTGGACGTACCACAATATCCGACATGGCCTCGTTCCTATTCTGCAGAAAATACCGTCAGGGGGCGTGGCCGCCGCCAAATTTGCCAGCGCATACCGGCGGTGAGCTGTGCCACAAAACCGTTATGGTCTGGTGCAATCAAGGTAAGACGGGACAATTGGCCGCTCGACCACGCTTGCCATGCCGGTGCAAACCAGTTTTCTTCCAAGATAGCCATACGTTGCAACCATTGATAGACGTCCTCATAACGCGCTGGACAATCGAGGCTATCTAACTCCACTAAGACCTCAGCCTGTTCCGGCCACGCCGATACTGCCGCCGCATAGTCGTATGGTGCGCTGTCGAGTGGGGTATGGCTAAGTTGTGCCAATGCCGCCAAAACCGGTTGCTCGGTGGCAATATGAGAAAAATTGGGTTTGGCCACCTGTGTAGGCAACGGCGTTGTTTCTCCCCAAAACCAGACGCTATTTAATGCTGGTTCACCCTGTTGTTCACGTTGTTGATTCACAGGATGTTCAAACCACAACATCTGGACTTCGTTGAGATAGCGTGACCAACGCTTACCCTCGGCCCCCGTCGGCATCGCCTGCCGCATGTCACGCAAAATGGCCTGTTGCAATGGGGTGAATACCGCCTGTGGTGGTGCCGCAAGGTGGACATACCAGCGATCAGGCGTGGGCGTCAAAAACCGCATCCCTTCGGTGGCAAAGCTGGCATTTAATGTGGCCGCCAATGCTTCAGCCTCAGCCAAAGAGAAGGTCAACACATCCGGCCCCACCAGCCGCATTCCCTCTTGGGTGATCTGAACATGCACGGGATCGGCCCGCAGATAATAGCCGTCCTCAATTGACAGCCCATCGTAATGGGCAGAGAGCGCCACCTCCAGCACATCAGAGACACCAAACCAAGTTTGGTAATACTCTGCCCGTGAGCGGGAGGCAGGTTGTAGCTGACTGCGGCCCAAACAACGCGCCAACCACGGCGCTTCAAGATGGCGATACACCGCAGCCGCATCATCATGCGGCCACGACAAGCCGGGGATCAATAGCGTTAAAGCACGCATTAGGCGACAGTCACCTTAGCAAATTTACGTTTACCCACTTGGAACACCGTGCAAGTTCCTCTCACCAATTGCAACCCCTTATCGCTCACCCGTTCACCGTCGGCTTTCACCGCGCCTTGGTCAATCATCCGCAACGCTTCCGACGTGCTGGCGACCAAACCAGCTTCTTTTAATAAACGTGCAATCGCAATCTGTCCCTCTTCGGCAGTAACCGTGATTTCAGGGAGGTCATCTGGAATCGCATTTTTCTGGAAACGCGCTTCAAAATCGGCCAAAGCCGCATCCGCAGCCGCTTGATCGTGGAAACGCGCCACCAATTCTTGCGCCAGCATCACTTTAGCATCGCGAGGATTGCGGCCGGCTTCAACTTCTGCTTTCAAAGTGGCAATGTCTTGGGTCGAACGCAGCGACAGCAAATCAAACCAACGCCACATCAAAGTGTCAGACACCGACATGGTTTTACCAAAAATTTCGTTCGCCGGTTCCGACACGCCGATGTAGTTGCCCAACGATTTAGACATCTTGTTAACGCCATCCAAACCTTCTAGCAACGGCATCATAATCACACACTGCGGCTTTTGCCCGTGTTGTTGTTGTAGGGTACGCCCCATCAGCAAATTAAATTTCTGATCGGTGCCGCCCAGCTCAATGTCTGCCTTCATCGCCACCGAATCATAGCCTTGCATCAGTGGATACATAAATTCATGAATTGAGATTGGCTGATTGCTGTGAAAACGCTTGTGGAAATCATCACGTTCCAACATCCGCGCCACCGTTGTACTGGCGGCCAGTTTCAACATGCCATCTGCCCCCAACTGACCTAGCCAATGTGAGTTAAAACAAATTTCGGTTTTTTCTGGATCAAGAATTTTGAACACTTGTTCCGCGTAGGTTTTGGCATTCGCCTGTACCTGCTCGGGGGTCAGCGGTGGGCGGGTGGTGTTTTTGCCAGAAGGGTCACCAATCATGCCGGTAAAGTCACCAATCAAAAACATGATGTGATGCCCCATGTCTTGTAGTTGGCGCATTTTGGTTAACACCACGGTGTGACCCAAATGTAAATCAGGTGCCGTCGGATCAAAGCCGGCTTTGACTCGTAATGGGCGGTTTTCTTGTAACTTGGCCACCAATTCGGCTTCAATCAATACTTCATCTGCACCACGACGAATGATGTCGAGGTTCGCTTGTAATGCTTCATTCATAATGTGTTGTCCTAAATCACTTAACCATAGCCAAGCATTTGTTTTCTTTTGAATATCTGCCAGTCACGCTAGTTTCACCGATGGCAGCTTTCTGCTAGGATGCGTCGTTTATTAGCTATCCTGCAATGCAGCGAAACAGGCATGGATTATCGCAAACCCCTCACGCAAGCGCAAAAAGCGACTTTTCTCTTCGATCAAGATAGCCCTTGGCGCAGTCATCTTGCTTGGCTCAGTGCAACCGCGATTGTACCGGCTTTAGCGATGGCCACGGCTTTTGCGATTGCGCCCAATAGCGCCACTGACGCCACCCCCAGTCGGGAATGGATCACCGAAAGCCTCGCCCTACCCACCGTCAATACCTTGCCGATGAGTGGCAATCGCTATTGGCGAGCTGAGATTATTCAACGCGGTGACCGCTTATTGACAGTCTTGAGTCGGCTTGGCATTCAACGGGCAGACAGCACGAGTTTGTTACAGCAAGACGAGATGTCGAAAGATTTGCTCAAACTGCCAGCCGGCGCCACTTTGCATGTGCAAACCAACGACCAAGGCCAGTTATTCGCTGTGCGCTTTCTAAAAGATGACGCACAAGGTGAAACGCAGTTGGTCTGGTTGCAACGTCGCGAGGGTCATTGGCAAACCCATGCGGATGCGATTGAACCGCGCCGCTTAGAGGGTGTGGCACACATTCGCTTACAGGGGAAACAATCTTTCCAACAAGCTGCCCAACGCGCCGATCTGCCGCGAGAAGTCTTACAACAGCTGCAAGAAATTTTCTCCGACCGCATGGCACTGCAGAGCTTACGCAATGGTGACAGTGTGCAAGTGGTGTTTGAACGGTTGTATTACGAAGGCGATTTAATTGGTTATGGCCAAGTGCTGGCCGCCAATGTGCAACGGGACAAACAGACTTTCACTGCGTTTTATCATCAACATGACAGTGAATCAGGCAGCTACTACGACGGCAATGGCCAACCCTTAAAACAAGGCTTTACCGTCGAACCGGTTGAAGGGGCGCGCATTACCTCTGGTTTTGGTATTCGTGTGCATCCGGTGTTAGGGGGATTGCGGATGCACCAAGGGGTTGACTACGCCGCCGCCATTGGCACCCCTGTGCGGGCGCCTGCCGCCGGTCAGGTGGTCAGTGCCGAATATCAAGATGGCTATGGCAATGTTGTCACCTTGCGTCACCAAACCCGTTATCAAACCCTATATGCCCACTTATCCCGTTTTGGTGAACAGGCCAAACCCGGCAAAACGGTAAAAGAAGGCGACATTATTGGGTATGTTGGCAATACGGGTCGTTCAACAGGCCCGCATTTGCATTTTGAGGTGCGCGTCAATCAACAACCCGTTGATCCAAGCAGTACCGTCCTCAAAACCCCGCCTTTAAGCGGCCCAGCCTTAGCCCAATTCAAACAAGTTGGACAACGCTATCAACAGCAACTGGCCATGTTGCGACAATTGCCAGTACAACTGGCACAGGCAGAATAATGCAATTTGACTGCAATGCCGAGGATCGGTTTATTGGTTTAATGTCTGGTACCAGCCTCGATGGGGTGGATGCGGTATTAGTCCAGTTTCCTGCCCCACAGCAGGTGAGCGTGTTAGGCCGCGCCCACTTGCCTTACCCTGCCCCACTACGGCAGGCCTTATTGCGGCTACAAGACACCCATGCCGGCGAGTTACACCAAGCGGCCTGTGTGGGTAACCAATTGGCAACCTTATACGCTGAAGTAGTGGGTCAATTACTCAGCATTTGCCAACTTCCCCCCAGCGCCATCAAGGCAATCGCTTGTCATGGCCAGACCATCCGCCATGTCCCTGAACAAGGCTACACCCTGCAAATTGGCAACCCAGCACGCCTAGCCGAACTCAGTGGAATTGATGTCGTGGCAGATTTCCGCAGTCGTGATATTGCTGCTGGCGGTCAAGGTGCGCCGCTGGTGCCGGCTTTCCACGCGGCTTTTTTTGCCCATTCACAACAACAGCGGGTGGTAGCCAATATCGGGGGCATTGCCAATATCAGCATTTTATCGCCCGACCGCCCCGTGCTTGGTTTTGATACCGGCCCCGGTAATATGTTGCTTGATGGTTGGATCCAACAACAACGAGGGCTGGCATGGGATGAAGGGGGGCAGTGGGCCAGCCAAGGTCGCGTGTTACCCGATGTCTTACACCGTCTATTAGCCGAACCGTATTTCAATCTACCCCCGCCCAAAAGCACAGGCCGTGATTTATTTTCACTGGCATGGCTACAGCGTCTGTTATCTGGCGAGGAAAGCGCGGTTGATGTGCAAGCCACCTTGCTTGCGCTCACTGTGGAGAGCCTCAGTCGAGCCATTGAACATCATGCCACCGAGAGTGAAGCAGTATTCATCTGTGGCGGTGGCGCATACAACCATGCTTTGATCACCGCACTGCAACAACGACTGGCCCCGCGTTTGATTAGCACTACCGCCACCTTGGGCATACCCGAAATGGATGTTGAAGCAGTCGCCTTTGCTTGGTTAGGACACGCATTTTTTGCTGGTCATGCCGGTAACCTGCCAGCGGTGACTGGCGCACGCGGCCCACGGCGATTAGGCGCATATTATCCGGCTTAAGCCGTTATAATCCATCTCATTGCCCGTCATTGAGGATGGAAACCATGGCGCTCTTCAAACGTAAAGCAGTGGTGAAAAATCAGGCTTTACCCCCTTACTTGAGCACGTGGCTCAAGCAAAGTCGTTGGGTGCTCTATAGCCTAATCAGTGTGTATCTGATTATGGTATTAGTCAGTTACACCCCGACCGATCCCGCTTGGTCACACAGCAGCAGTAGTGATACCCCGATTACATTGGGTAATTGGGGCGGCGGCTTTGGTGCATGGTTGGCCGATTTATTATTGTATGGCCTTGGTGTATCAGCATGGTGGAGCGTGATTTTCTTCGCGTGGCAAGCCATCAATAGCCACCCACGGTGGCAACTGCGGCGTTTACTACGCTCTAGCCGTCCTGCTCGTTGGGCTGGATTTGTTTTGTTTTGCATTGCCAGCAGCAGCTTTGAAGCCATCCGTTTTCATAGCCTAACCGCCACCCTACCCTTAGCCCCGGGGGGAATTTTGGGCAATTTAATTGGTGATGGCCTAATGGCGGTGTTAGGTTTTACGCTCACCTCCCTGTTGGTGTTTATCGGCATGGGCATTGCGTTTTCGCTGTCCACCGGCTTGTCTTGGCTAGATACCGCAGAAAAAACCGGTGAATGGATTGAAAACTTGGTGTTGAGTGTTGTCCCCATCTCATCACGTCGTGCTGCACTGGACACGGTGCCAAGTACCGCTGCACCGGTTCAGCTGCAAGAACCCCATTGGGACAGCGCGCCTCTGCCACCGACATTCAGCAAAACCACTGCCGAGCCAACACTAGATCGTCTGCCCGAAGTCGAAACACCGGCTTTTGATCCCCATGCCATTTTCACCCGCACCGCCGATAGCCCTCCGCCAACACTGAAAACCACGGTCGTCGAACCAACCACGCCCACCCCACCGAAGGTTGAGCCGATTCCAGACCCCATCCCTGCGATGGTGGAAGAAGCACTACCGCCTTTGGCAACCGAGACGATCAATCCGCCAGTATTAGAAACCGCTTTGCCACAACCGGCTTTAGAACTGCCGACGTTAGACAGTGTGGCACCCACCGCGCCAGCGGTGACTCGCCACACTCGTAAAAAAGTCGAAGCAGAAAACACCTGCATTTTGCCTGATGCACCGGCTCACGAACCGTGGGAAGACACCCCGATTTTCTTGGAGCTGCCGCCGGCGGACAGTATTGAATCAGACAACACAACGACAAATAAAAAGAAAAACTCACTTAAACAGACTTGACCGATGGACATATTCGAGTCATTGTCTGGTTTTTGTCCAATACAAAATTATGAGCCATTTCCACACCGAACCTGCTTACCGACACGACCAAGTGGCTAAGCTTGGTATTCTCCTTATCAACCTCGGCACCCCCGCCGCCCCCACGGCAGCGGCCTTGCGACCTTATTTAGCCGAGTTTCTGTCAGATCGGCGCGTGGTTGAAATTCCCCCACTAGTTTGGAAATTGATTTTACACGGGGTGATTTTGCGAGTACGGCCAGCGAAGTCGGCACATAAATATGCTTCGGTTTGGCAAAAAGACGGCTCACCCCTAGCCATTTACACCCAAGCACAAACCAATAAATTAGCCGCACGCTGGCAACAGCGTTACGGTGAAGCAGTCGTGGTGCGCTATGCCATGCGTTATGGTGCGCCAGCTGTGGCTGATGTAATGGCCGAGATGAGAGCACAAGGCGTCACCCGTTTTGTGGTCTTGCCGTTATATCCGCAATATGCCGCGTCTAGCAGCGGCAGTGCTTTGGATGCGGTGTGTCGGGCATTACTGAAAAGCCGCAATATGCCGGAAGTGCATACCATTCGCCATTTTCACGATGATACTGGTTATATCGAGGCGCTCGCCCAGCGCATCGAACAGTATTGGGCCGAACATGGGCGAGGGGATCATCTGTTGATGAGCTTTCACGGTGTACCACGCTACACCCTCGACAAAGGCGACCCCTATCATTGTGAATGTCACAAAACCGGTCGATTGTTGGCTGAGCGCTTAGGGCTCGATAAGTCGGCCTACACGGTGGCATTCCAAAGCCGTTTTGGTAAGGCGGAGTGGATTAAACCTTATACCGCAGAACGGCTACAACACTTTGGCCTTGCAAAAACTCGCCGCTTAGATGTGGTATGTCCGGGGTTTGTGGCGGATTGTTTGGAAACGTTGGAAGAAATTGCGATGGAAGGTAAAGAAACCTTCCTTGAAGCAGGGGGTAGGGAATATCATTATATTCCTTGTTTGAATGACAGCGAGGGATGGATTGAGGCGTTGGATCGTCTGGTGAGCCAACACACGGCACCTTGGCTACCGCCCATCGTCCCCGACCTCTCCAGCCGGCAACGTACTCTCGACCGCGCCAAAGCCCTCGGCGCCACGGCTTAAAACGACATGCCACCCCCTGACGGTGTGGCATGGTTGTTTTGACTTATCGCCGCCAGCGCCCTGCGCTTAACAGCCGTTCCAACAAGTGCATATCTTGTTCATTTTTCAACAATGCCCCTGTCAGCGGCGGCTGTTGCTGTAGCTGCTGCGCATCCACTTCATGTGCAGTCAACAACCGCAGCCAATCTAACAATTCCGAGGTAGATGGTTTTTTCCGCAGCCCCGGGACTTCGCGCAACGCCAAGAAACACGACAGCGCTTCTTCTACCAATTCACGCTGTAAATTCGGGTAGTGCACATCAACAATCTGTTGCAAGGTCTCGCGGTCGGGAAAACGAATGTAATGGAAAAAACACCGCCGCAAGAAAGCATCTGGCAGTTCTTTTTCATTGTTTGACGTGATGATGATAATTGGTCGTTGTTTTGCTTTGACCAATTCGCGTGTCTCATAGACATAAAACTCCATCTGATCGAGTTCACGCAATAAATCATTAGGAAACTCAATATCGGCTTTGTCGATTTCATCAATCAACAAGACCGGCGCTTGTTCCGCAACAAACGACTCCCAGAGTTTGCCGCGCACAATATAGTTGCCAATATCGTGCACCCGCGCGTCACCGAGCTGTGAATCACGCAAGCGCGACACTGCATCATATTCATACAAGCCTTGCTGCGCTTTGGTGGTCGATTTAATCGGCCACACAATCAATTGCCGCGCCAAGGCACGAGCCACTTCCTCTGCCAGCAAGGTTTTACCGGTGCCGGGTTCACCTTTAATCAATAAAGGACGTTGTAAGGTAATGGCAGCATTGACTGCCATCATTAAGTCAGGTGTTGCAACGTAGCGGTCGGTTCCAGAAAAACCCACCGCCGCTGTCGTAGTAGAAACGGTCATGTCCCCTCTCATGTACGCGAAAATTCACGTTCCAGAATCTCTAAAGTGAGATGCCAGCGTTTCATCATGTGGCGCAACAAAGCCATTTCTGGTTCGCTGATGGTGTCATCGGCTTTGCACAAATCGAGTGCCAAGGCGCAAATCAGGACCCGCTTTTGATAATCGGTGATTTGATCAAACAGATAATCAACCCGCTCTGGATCAATCAGATGGATTAAGCCGTTGTCGTCAGCTTCTGCACTGATGTCGTCGCAATAACGCATCAACACTTCCAAGAAGCGTTTGCGCTCAATCCCGATCAACTCGAACAAATTCAGTTCTTCAATCGTATCCAACTCACGTTCATCCATCACGCCATCGCTGATGATAAACATGGCCAGAATGCGAGCCATCGCTTCTGGGCTATTCACGGGGTAATCTCTCATGGTTGTCTCTCTTCGCCAGCGCAGGCTTGTAGGAAGCATTCAGGCACTCGCGCCACTTTGCGTGCCTGATAATCAAAAAACACAATGCCGGTTTTGACGCGAGCAATTTCTTGCCCGTCACTGATACGACACAAACGATACAGTAAATCACAACCGTACTTATTGAAATCTGCACAGCTGACACCGACCTGTAAAACATCACCATGAAATGCCTCGGCTTTGTAAATCACAGCCGCATCGCTCATGATTAACCCCAAGCCACCGATGTCGAGTTCGGAAAATCCTAACGATTTCAGATAACGTAACCGTGCCTCGTGAGCAAGACCCAGCACTGCATCGTTGCCCAGATGGCCGCCATAGTTAATATCACGAATCGAGACGGTGATTTCGGTGTAAAACGCAAAATGTTCAGGAAGTTCAAGTGTTAAACGTGCCACAGGATGCTTTCTTATAGAGACTCATCGAAAAATGAGTGTAAGACGGTGTTTATAGTTTGCACAAGCCCCGCCCCTCATACCCACTTTGCAAAGGAAAAACCATGTATCAACGCCTCTATGTTCCAGTCGATGACAGCTACACCTCACACCGCGCGCTTGATGAAGCCGCCAAATTAGCCAAAGAATCGGGAGGAATGGTGCGCTTAGTGCATGTGGTGGATTTGGCACAGTTTGGCTGGGGCGGCAGTGAGTTTTTGGATGCCAATGAGTTGCAAAACAATATCCGCGAGGCAGGTCATAAAGTCTTGCAAGAAGCTGCCGACCGCTTGCAAGCAGCGGGTGTGCAGCATGACCAGCAATTATTAGAGAGTTGGGGCGAGAAAATTTCGGAGGTCTTACTGCAAGATGCCGAAAATTGGCAAGCCGATTTAATTGTGATGGGCACGCATGGCTGGGGCGAGTTGATGCAGTTGCTGTTGGGCAGTGTGGCCGAAGGTGTGCTACGCAAAGCCAACTTACCGGTGTTGCTGCTACGCAGCCAAGATAGCTAAGACAGCGGCACCCCAACCCAGCCCGCGCTCGCGGGTTGGGGAAAAATCATGGATGCCGGTGCCTGTTTCACCAATAGGCTTAACCCAATCAGATGATTTAGTCTTGTTGGAAGGGATAAATTGAGCCCAGCGCTAACAGTTGCGTCAGTTCGTCCAAAGCCGTCCGTGATTCTTGCAACAATGTTGGATCGGCTAAATCTTCTATGCACAGACGATCACGATAATGTCGATTGACCCAATCGGTTAGCTGTTGATAACGCTGGTCGTTGATCCACACTTGAGGATTCACCGCTGCCCGTTCGGCTTCAGTGAGTACCACGCGCAAACGCAAACACGCCGGCCCACCTCCATTTTGCATGGACTGTTGCAGGTCAAATACTTTGAGTTCGGTAATCGGATAGCGGCCAGCATTCAAGATATTCTGTAAATAGCGCCACACTTTTGGCTGTTGCTGACACTCCTCTGGCACCACCAAACACATGCTGCCATCTGGCCGACTCAATAATTGACTATTAAATAAATAACTTTGCACCGCCTCGCTCACACTGACCGCCACCGCCGGCACTTCAATCGTAATCAAATCACTCTCTATTGCCTGTAGTTTTTGCCGTAGCTCTGCTAACACCTGCTGCGGTTGATAAAAAGCATTTTGATGGAAAAACAATACATTGCGATTGCCGACGGCGATGACATCATTGTGAAACACCCCTACATCAATCGTCTGTGGCAGTTGTTGGGCATAGACAACGCGCTCTGGCGCTAAACCATGTTGACGGGCAATCGCTTGCGAGGCTTCGCGGGTTTGTCGCGCTGGAAAGCGGCGAGGCATAGGGGCGTGGGGGTCTGTCATGGCTTGGCCATAGACAAAAAAGGCAATGCCAGCTTGACCATATTCCGCACAAAAACGGGTGTGGTTGGCCGCGCCTTCATCTCCAAACCAAGCATGGCTAGGCAAGGCGGCATGATGTGCGAAGTAACGCTCATCGGCAAAAATCGCCTGTAACGTACGCGATGTTTGCGAATGTTCAATCGTGCGATGCAATTTATTGTGCAAGTTGGCAGCAGTGAAATGTACGCGACCATCTGCCGTATCAGCCGAGGGACTGACCGTCGCCGCGTTCGCTGTCCACATCGCCGAGGCAGAAGAACAAGCAGCTAATAAAAAAGGGGCGTGTTGTTGTGCTTGTATCAAGACATCGGCATCAGATCCCGTAAAACCAGCCGCACGCAGCACGGCCAATGCCGGACGCTCTTGCGGCGGCAAAACCGCTTGTGGAAAGCCCAAGTCGGCCAATGCTTTCATTTTATCCAGCCCTTGCAAAGCGGCTTCTCTGGGTGAAGAAATCGCAGCGCCATTCTCGATTGAAGCCACATTGCCATACGACAATCCAGCGTAGTGATGCGTTGGGCCGACTAAACCATCAAAATTTGCCTCATAAGCAACCATCTCTGAAGTCTCCTCATTTATTTTTCTATAGCGATGCCAAGCCGCAGCATGACAGTTGAGCGTTCTCACCCTGCCACTGGGTCACATCGAGCATAAAACAGTGCTGTGTTTCATTCTACGCAAGCCACAGCAAACAAGATTGCCCCAGCGCGACATGCTTTTCACTGATTGTCATTTTTTTAGCCAGATCGCCCAATAACATCGCTAAGACAACACCAAAGCCATTTTTTTCGCCTTTGTGCTAGAAACGACATAACCTGTCGTAACGCACTGCTATCATGCCAAGCCATTAAGCCATCATCTTTTTTCGAGGTTGTGCTCATGTCTTCCCACGATACCCTAGTGCGTCGTTTATCCGAGATGTTATTCAAGCTTAACCAAGGCGAACGCCTCGACCCTACGGCCTTGGCAGAAGAATTCGGCGTCAATATCCGCACCATCCAACGCGATTTAAATGAACGGTTTGCCTATCTTCCATTAGAAAAACATGATCGCCTGTATGCCCTTGAACCGAGTTACCTTGGCCGCCTGACTTTTCACGACATCAATCGCTTTGCTTCGCTGTCTGGTCTTGCTGGTTTATTTCCTCAAATCGATCAACACTTTTTGCGTGAGTTATTCGATCACCGTATGCAAGAGGCAATGTTGATTCATGGCCATTCGTATGAAGATTTAAGCCAACAGTGGGAATTGTTTAAACAGCTGCAACAAGCCATTGTGCAACATCGACAAGTGATTTTTATTTATCAAAAAACAGAAGGGGAGAAAGAAGTCACGGTTAAACCTTATAAGCTGATTAACCATACAGGCATTTGGTATCTGGCAGCTGTCGATCAAGATAAAGTCAAATCGTATTCTGTGGCCAAGATACAAAAACTCTTTGTCAGCCAACACACTTTTCCGCCCGATCAGACAATTTTAGACATGCTTCAGCATGAAGACAGTATTTGGCTGAATAAGCAGAAAACTGAAGTGATTTTAAAGATCAGTGTTAAAGCAGCTCATTATTTCCGGCGTCGTAAATTGATTGCAGGCCAAGTGATTGAAAAAGAGTTAGAAGACGGTGGTTTGTTAGTCTCTGGTCGATTTGCCCATCCTAATCAAATTTTGCCGATTGTCCGTTATTGGATTCCAAATGTAACGATTGTCAGCCCAGAGGCATGGCAACAAGATATGGAACAAGAATTACGCGATTATCTAAAGCAATGAGTATGGCTATGTTGCTATGGGCAGTTATTTTACTGTTGATTATTATCACAGTTTATCTGATTTTTCTTTACTTTCATTATTTCGACTCATTAACCCTAATGTTGATATTGGTGTTTGGTATTTTCTTGTTAGTGCTTTTCTATGGCACTGGCTTTGCATTAACTATCGCATCGTTATGGCTATTACAAGCATGGGGAGCGTGGCTTGGGTTTTGTTCTGTGTTAGTGAATTTATTGCTTGGTGTGGCAATGGGTTGGTTGTTGTTTGAAAAACATTTATCAAAGGAGCGTGTGAAATGATTAAAAAATCTTTGTTGGCGGTTACCGCCATGATGCTAACCGCAACGGTTTATGCAGAGCCCATTTCTGGTGTGTTAACCATTGGAAAACAACACTCGGCATTGGTTTCTGTAAGTGAGGGATCGGGTGATGTGGTGGCATATACTTTTGCCAATCAATCTAGCGTGGGAAAAGCTATTTTTAATCACTGTTTACCAGAGATGTGGTGTGAAATTGCACAACCTAAAGTTGGAACAGGGGATATTCCAAATTTGGGTTTTGATTTTACTGTGTCTGGTGGTTGGCCTTTGTTAGCAGCTAAGGGAGTCAGTTTAACAAATAGCCAAGTTTCTTATGGTGAGCGTTTGAAAACTCGTTATGGTGTTTTAAGCGTGAATGCTGATGGTAGTTTACGGTTAAACAATAAAAAATTTCTGCCTCATATCCAAGCAAATTCTTCTTTGAGTTTTGTAGGTCATTATGAAATGGGTAAAACCGATTTTGTTCTTGTGCAAAATACCGGCGGCGGCGCATGTCCGGCTTTATTTCATATTGTCAGTTTAAATCCACAAAAACACACGGGGACGGCAGAGTTTGGTACTTGTTCGGATTATTTCAGCCTCGGCAGTCTTAGCAATGATGGTTTAACGATGTATGTTGCTGATTTTAATGGCAATAAACCGAAACGGGTAACCTATCGCTTATCGCAAGGTAAGTTAACAGAGAATGGTAAAGCTGTGAAATAGGAGCACTCCGATGCCAATTCCCCCTTCACCAATCAGATATCGGTGTGTGCAATGTGGCTGGTCCACGATTACACGACCAAAGAGTGATTGTTTGTTACCAGGAGATATTATTCATCGCTGTCCGCAGTGTGAAAGCGCGAAGATTCAAAGTGAAACGCTAAATTCATCATTAGTTATGTTAAACAATCTGTTCTCGCTCATCAAAGGAGGAAATTAGCTGTATTTTTCTTGCTAAAAATCAAGAAACCCCGTTGAAATTTTTATTTTCTTTGGTTATGCCGCAAGACAAATGGCTTGTTAAGCATATAAAATCGGTGTGTTTACTGCCATTGAATTTCGAAAGTTGTAAAGAAGTTAGCTGTTTTTTTACTATTTTTTTCTAACAAAGAAAGGTTCAACATTATGCCATTACCTCTCCTCATCGGCGCAGCAGCGCTAGTCACAGCTGCATATGGCGCTAAAAAAGGCTATGACGGTTACCAAAAACACTCAGAAGCTGATGAAATCGTTAAAAGTGCAGAAGCAGATTACAATAAGGTAAAAAACATTCATTCCAAGCAAGAGAAAGAAACCACTTCATCACTTGAACGGCTTGGAAAAAAAGAATTAGAAATTGGCAAAAAGATTCATGAATTTCAAACTTTAGCAGAAAGCTTAATATCCAAACTAAATCAGAACTCGTTAAAGAAAATAGATCTTAAAATACCAAAACATGAATTACAGAAAATTGAAGAGTATAGTTACAC
>NZ_JBSQVP010000031.1:0-30202 GCF_055136605.1 Aquaspirillum sp.
CCATAGTCGGCACCATGATTGCGGTAATGGAAGAGACTAATGTTCCAGTTAGGGGCAAGACTGTCTAAGAAGCGCATTAGTGCCCCCGGGCGCTCTGGAAACTCAAAGCGATAAAGCAGTTCATCCTTGGCTAGCGGGGAGCTACCACCCACCATATGACGTAAATGTGCTTTTGCAAGTTCATCATGACTAAGATCAATGGTTGCAAAACCAGCCTTCCGAAAGGACTGCGCAATCAATTTGTTGTCGCCCGCCTTTTGTGTCGAGATACCTACAAAAATATGTGCTTTGTCTTGATGGGCGATGCGGTAATTAAACTCCGTGACATTACGCTTGCCTAGCATTTTGCAAAAGGACTTAAAGGATCCGCGCTCCTCTGGAATGGTAATCGCAAACACAGCTTCTCTAAACTCACCAACATCCGCACGTTCTGCAACAAAGCGGAGACGACTAAAGTTCATATTAGCGCCACAGGCCACTGCCACCAACGTTTGATTGGCCAACTGTTCACGCTCAACATAGGCTTTTAACCCAGCCAACGCGAGCGCACCAGCCGGTTCTAAAATCGAGCGCGTGTCTTCAAATACATCTTTGATTGCTGCACAAATCGCGTCGGTATCAACACGAATGATTTCATCTAATAAGTCACGACACAGGCGGAAAGTTTCTTCGCCAACCAGTTTCACCGCCGTCCCATCGGAAAACAAGCCAACATCTTTTAATTCAACACGGTGACCGGCTTCGATAGAACGCGCCATCGCATCAGAATCATAGGTTTGCACCCCAACCACACGGATCTCTGGTTTCAGCCGCTTGATATATGCCGCCACCCCAGCAGCCAATCCACCCCCACCAATCGCCACAAATACGGCATGAATTGGCCGTGTGTGTTGGCGCAAAATCTCCATAGCAATGGTACCTTGCCCCGCAATCACATCAGGATCATCGAAGGGTGGGATATAAGTTGCGCCGGTTTTACGGGTCAGTTCTACCGCATGTTGATAAGCGTCAGAGTAGGAATCACCATGCAACACCACCTTGCCACCGCGCCGACTGACAGCATCAATTTTAATCGCCGGTGTGGTCTGTGGCATAACAATCGTGGCTTCACAACCTAGCTTTTGAGCCGACAGCGCCACGCCTTGGGCATGGTTGCCAGCGCTGGCAGTAATCACCCCACGGGCTAACTCTTGGCTGCTGAGTTTGGCCATTTTGTTATAAGCGCCGCGAATTTTGAACGAGAATACGGGTTGGAGATCTTCACGTTTTAATAAAACGGTATTGCCAATGCGACGCGATAAATTAGGCGCAGGATCGAGCGGGGTTTCCGTTGCGACATCGTACACATGGGATGTCAGGATACGTTCAAGATAATCTGTGATCATGATAGTCAGCAAAAGAGGTGAACAAATTGTGCAGTTGCAACAAGCATAACAGGATTTTGTTGTTTCGATAGCCAAATAGCGGACGAAATTGCATCATGCGAGTTGTAAATTTTCATTAAAATTATCAAGATTAGTTAAAATGTCTCTTTTACAAGAAACTTGGTTTTGGGTGTGGATTATTGCAGCCCCCATCATCACGGTGATTGGTATGTTGGCGCGGTTAGCTCGACGCGAACCCCCACCTCGTTTGCCACCCACCACAAAACTATCCCCAACAGAAGAGGACGACTAAACTGGCGGCTTTGCGTGCCTGAGTTTGAGAAAGGATGACGATGTTTTTTCCACAACGCAGCTTTCCTGCCACCCGTTTTCGTCGGATGCGACGGGATGATTTTTCGCGCCGATTAATGCGTGAACACACGTTAACCAGCGATGACCTGATTTATCCGGTGTTTGTCTTAGAAGGACACGGGCGGCGTGAAGCAGTGAATTCGATGCCGGGGGTGTATCGGCAAAGTATCGATGAATTATTAAAAACAGCAGCCGAAGCAGTCGCCTTAGGCATTCCTGCCTTGGCTTTATTCCCTGTGATCGAATCGGGTAAGACCCCCGATGGTGATGAGGCATGGAACCCAGAGGGATTGGTACCGCGCACCGTGAAAGCCCTAAAACAGGCTTTTCCTCAGTTGGGTGTCATCACGGATGGCGCACTCGACCCTTATACCAGTCATGGTCAAGATGGCCCGATTGATGAAAATGGTTATGTCTTAAACGATAAAACCGTGTCAATTTTGATCAAACAAGCGTTGTGTCATGCCGAAGCAGGGGCAGATGTGATTGCCCCCTCGGACATGATGGACGGTCGAATTGGTGCGCTGCGTCATGCGCTGGAACAAGCTGGGCATATTCATGTGCGAATTTTGTCGTATGCCGCCAAATACGCCTCTGCTTTTTATGGCCCGTTCCGTGATGCAGTTGGCTCGGCAGGTAACCTCGGCAAAGCCGACAAAAAAACCTATCAGATGGATCCGGCTAACCTCAATGAAGCCTTGCATGAAATCGCTGCCGATTTGCAAGAAGGGGCGGATATGGTGATGGTGAAACCGGGGATGCCTTATTTAGATGTGATTCGGCGAGTCAAAGACGAATTTGCCGTACCGACTTACGCCTACCAAGTGTCAGGCGAATATGCGATGCTCAAAGCGGCGGCACAAAATGGTTGGCTAGACGAAGAAAAAGTGATGTTAGAAAGCCTGATGGCCTTTAAACGCGCTGGAGCAGATGGGATTTTGACCTATTTTGCCTTAGAAGCTGCACGCGCTTTACAAAGTCGAACCGCCTAAGGAAATCGAGGATGACTACCACCCACACCCGCCCACAATCGACCCAGTTGCTGATTTGGCAACGCTTAGCCAGTGTTGCGCTCTTGGTTTTGGTACTCGGACAGATGTTGGGTTGGTGGTCATCGACAGCGCTGCAACGGTTGGAATGGTTAAGCTATGACCTACGGGTGCAAGCCACCTTATCTGGTGCGAAAGATCCCTCGCTGGTCATTATTGATATTGATGAAAACAGTTTGAAAGAGGTCGGCCAATGGCCGTGGTCACGCGAGAGAGTGGCCGAGTTGGTGACTGCCTTATTTGAACGTGAACAGATCAGTTTGTTGGGCATGGACACCGTATTTGCCGAGGCAGAAGGCGATGTGTTAGCCCAACGTTGGCAACGTCATCAAACCCGCCATCCACAGTTAGCTAATATCCCCCCGCCGCCGTCGGGGGATGAAGTCTTCGCCGACACGCTCAAACGCTATCCAGTGGTGATGGGGTATTACTTTCAAGCCCGTAAAGCAGCGGGTGATCCCGATTCATCCGGTGGTTTGCCGTCACCGGTCCCCATGACCAATCCACCGGCACAGCTGCAACAGATTGCTTGGCCACAACCAGAACGCTACACCGGCAACCTCAACCTATTGCAGCAAGCCGCCGCTGGTGGCGGTTTCTTTGACAATCCGATGGTGGATGACGATGGTGTTTTTCGGCGAGTGCCTTTGTTACAACGCTGGCAGGAGGGTTGGTACCCTAGCCTACCCTTGGCAATGTTTCATCAATTACTCGGACAACCAGCCATCACCGCAGAGATTGTGCAGGGCGGTGGCCAAGCACAGTTAGAGGCCCTTGATGTTGGCGGCTTTCGGATTCCGGTCGATGGTCATGGCGCAGTGCTTGTACCGTACTTTGGTCAGCGTGGTCATTTTGACTATATCCCTGCGGCAGATGTCTTGGCTGGACGGGTCAAAGCAGGGCGATTAAATGGTGCAGTGGCAATTCTTGGTTCCTCTGCCCCCGGTTTGTTAGACCTACGGGCCACCCCAGTACAAAGCGTGTATCCCGGGCCAGAAATTAACCTGAGCGTATTGGCTGGCTTATTACAGCAAAACTTCCGATCTGCACCACCGTGGGTGTTTGGAGCAGAGTTTATGGCTTTACTCTCGCTGGGTCTGGTCATGACTTGGCTCTACCCAAAACTGTCCGCGCTGCCTTTATTTAGCGGTAGTTTGGTTTTATTGGCGGCGTGGGTTGGGGGCAATCTTTGGGCATGGCAACAGGGGTGGCTATTACCTGTTGCATCGGGTTTGGTGTTGCTAGTTGGGCTGATGCTGTTACATCTATTGTTTAACTTATGGCGAGAAAGTCGCGAGAAAAGCTGGGTGACACAGTGTTTTGGGCAATATGTCCCGCCTGAATTGGTAGAAGACATGATGGATAAACCAGAGGCGTTGGGTTTGGAAGGCGAAGAACGCGAACTGACGGTGTTATTTTCTGATGTACGTGGTTTCACCAGCTTCTCCGAGAAAATCCCACCGGCCCAGTTAACAACGGTGATGAACCGCCTGTTATCGCCACTCACCCGCGCCATTCACGATCATCGGGGCACGATTGATAAGTATATGGGGGATGCCATTATGGCGTTTTGGGGGGCGCCGCTGCGCGATACCGACCACGCCCGCCATGCCCTAGAAGGGGCATTTGCGATGCAAAAAGCCTTACATGACATCAATCGTGAGTTTACTGCCGAGGGTTTACCCGCGCTGGCGATGGGTATTGGTCTAAACAGTGGGCCGATGAACGTCGGCAACATGGGCTCAAACTTCCGGATGGCGTATACCGTATTGGGGGATAACGTCAATCTCGGGTCTCGGATCGAAGGCCTCACCAAACCCTATGGGGTATCAATTTTAGTCAGTGAAACCACTGCTGCTTTAGTCCCCGATTGGTCGTATCGACAAGTGGACAAAGTCCGCGTAAAAGGCCGCAGTCAACCGGTATGGATTTTAGAACCGCTTGGCCCTAGCAACAGTCTTACCGCCACACAGCAACAGCAACTACAGCAACACCAAGCTGCACTGCAGGCGTATCACCAAGGCCAATTTGCCGAAGCACAGCATATATTTGCTGCGTTGTACGAACAAGATAGCCATAACAAATTAGCCGCGATTTATCTGGAACGCGCACAACATTACTTATCCACTCCACCCGCAGCTGATTGGGATGGGGTTTGGACACACACTGAAAAATAAGCACATCAGGAGTTGACGTTGATTGACGAACAAGCTGCCCTGCAAGATTTATTGCAAAAAGGGATACGTTTACCACCCCAGCCAGACATTTTGCTCGAGCTGAATGAACGGATGCAGGATGGCAATTATGACGCGGCTTCGCTCGCCACTTTGATTGCACGGGATGCCGGTATTTCAGGCATGTTATTTAAAGTGGCAGCCAGCCCGCTTTTTTGTCGTGCCAGTGCACCTGATACCTTAGAGAAGGTTTTGGTGCGGCTAGGCCTCAAGCAAACGATTAACTTGGTGCGTGCTATCGCTATCTCGAATAAAGTACCTGCTGCCAGCCGTCTAGCATTTCACCGCTTTTGGACTCGTTCGCGAGAAATTGCACAATTAGCCGCGATTATTGCGGAAGATCGGGTAACGGTCTGTAATATTTTTCCCGATCAGGCATACATGACAGGGATTTTCTTGGAATGTGGTGTGCCGGTATTGATGCAACGCTTCCCTGACTACGCCAATGCACTCTTGGCAGAAGGTTTTGATCAACCTTCGGTGAAAGAGGAAGATAAGCGGTTTAATGTCGATCATTGCACGATTGGCTATTTAGTCGCTCGCCATTGGCGCTTGCCTAATTTCGTGGCGCAGGCCATTTTGCGTTATAACGAAGTGCCACATGAAGATTTAGGCGAAGTTCGTACCGTTGTCGCGATTTTGCAGTTAGCGATTCATTGCCATGCTGATATTCACCGCAGCAGTAATCCAACATGGGATACTGTTGGCGCGGACGCTTTAGATGAGCTTGGTTTACGACAAGCAGCGCTAACAGGTTATATGGCAGATATTCGAGAAGCGTTTTTGTTGAAGGGGATTTAAATAAAGAGGAGCCAGACTTGGCTCCTTTTTATTTTTTCAGTTTATTTATTGAAAATAGCGATACCTTGTACTTTTGTTACCTCATCTGTTTTTCTTAATTCGATCTTTGTTGCTAACACCTGAGCATCAACACCTAAAAAGCGACCTTTAATATTGCCTTTATTTAGAAATTCACTTACTCCTGTAGCAGAAGGTGCAAGGCTAACGTCTAAAGGGACACCTGAATTTTTTTGTAAATTAGCGAGGCTTTGATCAGCATTAATTAACTTATAATCAATACCAGCCATTGAAAAACTCAAATCTGCACTGACTTTCTGAGTGGTAAAATTAGCAGTAATCGTACCACCAGTTAAGTCACCACTATCTAATGATGATACAAGAGGCATTAGACTATATGTAGCACTTCCTGCTGTGGGCAAATTAGTTGTTAAAGGTAAAGTCGTATTTATCACATAGAGATTATCTGATAGATCCGTCCAACCAGAAACTCTAGATGAATCAGTTGTATATCCAAGAGATGATCCCTCCCAAATACCCCAAGAAATATTATGAGTAATTGTATCCGTACCACTACCACTTACAACTGTAGTTGAACGATAAGAGGCAGGTATCGCGTGTAGAAGAGGGGTATCCTCTTTTGTTGCATAATAACGCTTACTTCCTTCAATATCATCAAACCTAATTTTATAATCTGGTTTATCCAGCTCAAGTACAGCATTTTTATAAGGATCAGGTAATCGATAAAACAATCCAGAACCATATAATAATTCTCCCGAGTTATGGGAGAGTTTTAACATGGTTGCCAGACCGTCAATTTCTGTCATCACTGCATCAGGATCTCCAATTTTTCCTGCATAAATTGAGTGTCCAGATGCATTAAAGTCAGAACCAGAGTAACTCATTGATACAGTTGGATAGTCATTACTGATGTCTGTCAAAGACACATTAGCAAATGAGAAAGTACCAGCGTAACCTGTTACTGACGGTGCATTGTCCACTGAAATTGCACCAGAAATTTGTTGAGAGGCATAGTTGATGCCCAACCACGAATCTGGACTAATTTGTGACTTCCACACACCGTCTTGATATAACTTACCTCCCGCACGCAAAAAGTAGCTTCTCTCTCCGGATGTAGGAATATTACCAGTCCCTAAAAAAACAAGATTAGAGGTAATAAAATGATTTCTACTGTCTATCGAGCCTAAACCGTAGTAGGTATTTTGCATTAAGTCGCCTGCATCATAATAACCCCATGCAATTTTGTATTTTTGACCATCTACGCCACCTAACATGATTTCACCAGCCTCTTTTATTTTGCTGGTATTACCCCAAAGGTCATCACTAGGAGAAGGCAAGCTAGTTTGGCTATTCTTGGTTTTATCTAAATCGTAAACATAATAAGAGTCACTCTGTCTATTAAATGAGAATGTCCCATAAGCTTCAAAACTAGGAGTAGCGTTAAATTTAAATGACAATGCTAGTGCGTCTGGTGAGCTTCCTCCTGTCACCATACTCCCTTTAATATTAAAATCAGCAAACACTGAATCAGGGAACTCGATATATGGAGCATCCCAACCTGCTCCATATAGATCCTGCAAAGAGGAAGAGAAACTTACCTTTCTGCTTTCACCATTGAAAGACAAGTTAATCCCTGATGCAACAGTGAACAGAGGAGAGGAAAAATCAACATAAATTTTTGAGGAGTTTGCAATAGAAAATTGGGTTGAATCGGTTTTCGTAAAGACAATTGAAGCAGGATTAACCTGAAAGGCTCTAACACCTAACCCTCTTATATTAGAATCTGTGTTGGCGGCTGTAAATGTTGCTACAGGCAAAATCTTTTCGGCAATAATATAGTGATAATTTCCAGCATTACCTGCCGCAGCCGATGTAATATATTCTCCCCCTCGGTAATATCCCCAATAAATTTTATTTGTTGTATCTGACCCTATCCCGTAAGCTTGTTTATCTGCCAATGGTTCAAATACCGCAGTATCGGCAGCAGTTTTACCAGGAATACTCGTCAAAACAGGCTTATTATCCTGAAGCTTAAAAGTTGGCATCCCAATATCAACACCGGGTTGACTGACACTGGATGAAGTAGGCAATGGCTCTCCTTCACCATTTTCACCATTCGACAGGGGACGAACTCGACCCGCCATCGGTGCGACTGCAGTCCCTGCAGGTCCAGTAATTGACATCACCCCGCTATCGCCGTTTAAGACTGGGAGAGGTGTGGGTGTAGGAACTGGTGTTGGTGTGGGTGTTGGAACCGGAGTGGGTACAGGCACCGGAGTGGGTTCTGGTGTAGGAACTGGTGTTGGCACAGGCACCGGAGTGGGTTCTGGCTTAGGAACTGGTGTGGGTACAGGCACCGGAGTGGGTTCTGGCTTAGGAACAGGCGTTGGTACAGGTACCGGAGTCGGTTCTGGTGTGGGAACAGGCGTTGGTACAGGCACCGGAGTGGGTTGTGGTATAGGGGCTGGTGCAGGCGGGTTGGTGTTGGGTAACCGTCCTAACTGCTCTGTAGTACGGCTTTCCTGTGTCGCACCGGTCAAGATAGATTGTGGCCCCCCGTCCTGACCAAACTGGTCACCCGATCTAGGTGTATTTCCCTGATCGGGTTGGGGTGCCGGTGGTAAATCTGACGGAGGGTTGGTTGCGGATGAACCACTGTCACCGCTACCACCACCGGAGCCACCGCCACTCACACCCCCTTGATTATGACTGCTGCTTTGTTGATTGGCGTTCGCTGGCACTGTTTGATCTGAATTCTCAAACAGACGAATAAACTGCGGTGCCAGTTGTGGCACACTCTTGGCATCAGGTACATACACTACATCCCCCGCTACCATCGGCAAACTACCGCCCCCCGAGGTCAATTCAGCACGACCTGTCGTCACCAAGGCATAAGTACCCGGTGCCACATCTGGCAATTCAGGCAACCCTTCTGGTGGGACGTAAATCAAACCAATCACAGTGCCACGAATCCCCATCGTCGCCACTGGTGTGCTAAACGTCACATTAGCAGGCACTCGCTTACCCACCGCGCCGGTAATGGCACGCAAACTGCCTTTTAATAAAGTGGAAGCTTGCTTTTCCGTGTTGGGGTTGTTGGGATTTTCTTTATAGTCATCAATGCGGTATTCCGTCCCGGGTCGTAACGCCACCAAGGTACCATCAGTAAATTTCACTTGTGCCGAGCCAGCTGCACCCGTCCGCACCAACTCTTTGGTAAACAGTTGTGCACCACGTGCAGCAGGACGTTCTTTATTTTTAACGTCAATAATTTTGACTTCGCCATGCACAAACAACAGATTTGCCGCAGGATCATTAGCGGCAAGGGCCATACCACTTGAGAGTGCCAGCAACAAACAACCAGACAATAAACGTAAGCTATGACCCGAACGGCCACGCAGAGGAACCAAGGAAAGGGCAAGGGCGGTATTCATCAGGTAATCTCTTTACATCAAAAGAAGAAGGTGCTGGACAACTGCATCAAGTTTTGACGATAGGTATAAAAATCGAGGTTAGAGGTTTGGTGGCGACTTTGGCCACGCAGCGCCCAATGCCAAGTGGGTGTGGCATACCATGTCCAGTTCGCACCATATTCAAAGACGGTATCGCGGCGAGAAATATCACTTCGGCTTTTGTTATAGAGCGTGCCAGCAAGATAATCACGGTCGTGTCGGACATCGGCAACATGAAAATCCAAACCGAAACGGTGTTGTTGGGTCAATTGATGTTCAAAACTGACATTGGCACGAACGCGGAACGTGTCACCGTTAATCCGTTTTGCCTCAGCCAATTCTTTTTCTGTTTCTAGGCTAGCTTCCCACACCGTGCCACTGGTGGGACGATAACGAACCCCCAACATCCCCCACGGTGCACGATAGCTATTGACGCTTTCTTCAAAATCAAAATCACGCACGCCTACTTCGCTGTACCATGACCACTTATCATCTAGCCCTTGCTGCCAGCGAACCGCCAAGCCCTGATGCGTCCGATAACTTTCACCATCCAACCATAATTGACTCGCTTCAACGGCAAAACGCAAACTGCGTTCAGCGGAAAACTCTGCGTTATATTCACCCCGCACTTGCACGATATCCATATCGTATTGCTTGGCAAATTCGTCTTGGTTACGCCGTGCCAACGCCGACACACTGGCGGACATCCAATCACCATTCTTCAGCGGAAATTTTTGCCAATAGGCAAAACGGGCATTGGCAAAGTTGCTACCACTTGGGGCAAGCGGAATCGGCAAGTTAAAGACTGGAAGCAGTAAAGTTGTGGCTGGATAGCTACTGACATTGCTGTCATACCCAACGTCTAGCCCCACCATCACCACCCGTGTCTCAAATTTCTTCCCTTCTCGGCGCTGGTCAATAATCTTGCGATACTGAGCCAAGGCTTCGCGAGCAGCGGGAGGCGGATTGAGCTTTTCAACTTGTTTAATTTCATGTTCGGCCAGCGAATCCATATTCTGTTGCAAATAAGCTGGGATCAACTCCATCCTTGCACCAGCATGGTTAGGGTTTTTATCAATCACCCGCTCTAATGCAAAAATTGCATTGGCGTAATCCGCATCGCGTAGATATGCCACACCTAGCCAATAATCAAAATCAGGATCGCCGGCAAACTGAGCTTCTGCACTCTTTAAGCGGGAAATCGCTGATTTATACTCACCACTCTTAATCTCTTCCATTGCCGAGTTTAAACGATCGTTTAGATTTTCTGCCGTAGCTATCGGTACATGGCTGAACAGTAACAGAGCGGCACAGAGGCAAGATAAACGGCTTCGCATAGCAATCGATTCCAAAAGAAAACAAGAAAGAGAAATTAAGCAGAGGTTTTATTCAGCATCATTTCCATCCCATGATGCAATAAGGTATAGCCATTTTCTGGAAAATAATCCTGTAGTTGTTGCGTGATTTCCTCAGTTTGTGAGGGCTTTAAATGAGAAATCCACAACGGGCAAGGATGTTGCATTTTTTCATGTAAATGAAATAATGATTTTGGGGTAATGTGTTTTGATAGATGCGCTAAATCGGCCAAGCGATCAGGAAAGGCACATTCAATCATTAAAGCATCCAAACGGCCTAACCCATTTAGGGTGTTGAGCAAATTGGTATTTGCTGTGGTATCACCTGTAAATGCAAACCGCACGCCATCCGCCTCCACCAACCACCCACAACATGGCACAACATGCTCAACCAAAAAGGGGGTTAACCTCAGTTCTTCGGCTGCTAGAGGATGAGGATACGTCACGGGATGCAGTTTCAATACCGGATGTTCGGCATTAGGCAGCACAGTAAAGTCGGGCCACACCGACCAATTAAAGATATGCGTCTTTAAAACAGAAATGACTTCAGGTAAAGCAAACACTTCAATCGGTTTTTGCAAAAACTCATAACAGACATCAATCAATAATGGCAAAAATGCAATATGATCTAAATGTGCATGAGTTAAAAATACTCTTTGAATTTTTCTCAATTCTTCATTGGGCAAATTACCTAAACCACTTCCAGCATCGATTAGTGTATGGTCATTGATACGTAGGCAGGTGGTGTATAGTCCTTTCCCAATCCCTCCACTGGCGCCAAGTATTTCAATTTTCATCATTATTCCTGATATTGTTTCTGCCACAACGCCTGTAAACCGGGTAAATTATTTAAATCCACCTCATCAATTTGTTCTGGTTGCAAATATTTCTCAGCGTAGTGTAAGTACACTTTCTCGCCGACAAACACAGCAAATAACTCTGGATCAAGATGTTGGTCTTCTACCATGCGGCCCATGATGGTCAATGCCATCGACAGCGGCATCGGCTTTTTATAGGGTCGCTCATGGGCGGTCAGTGCTTCAAAGACATCCGCAATCCCCATAATGCGTGCAGGCACCGACATCTGTTCTCGGGTCAACCCACGGGGATAGCCTCGACCATCCATTCTTTCATGGTGACCACACGCATATTCCGGAACACGACGCAGATGTTTTGGGAAGGGGAGCTGTTCGAGCATACTGATCGTCATCACCATATGCCCTTCCATGATTTTTCTTTCCTCAGCATTCAATGTCCCTTTGCGAATACTGAGATTCATCAATTCATCTTCGGTCAACGCGGTCAGACAATCACCCGCCATATTGACCCAAGAACGCGCAGCAATTTCTTGAAGACGGGCTAAATCTTCGTCACGCATAAACTCACCGCCCTTGTTGCTGCGTTGCAAGAAAGCAAAATCAGCGGCCAACTGCGCCAGCTCATGTTGTAACGATGCATCCTCAGGCAAAGCCAAGCCCTGTTGTGCCGCCGTGACACAGCGTTGCAAATGTGCGATGTGTAAATCACGGCGTAAAATCTCAATACGCAATGCCACCATATCAATACGATCGATAAACGCTTCTAATTTGGTGGATTTTTCCATCACGTGATGAGGCGTGGTGACTTTGCCACAATCATGTAACCAAGCAGCAGTCGTCAGTTCGTAACGATCGGCTTCCTGTAGCGAAAAATCAGCCAACCCGGGCAAATCAGACTGGCTGGCGGCTTCGGCAAGCATCAGTGTTGCTTCGGGGACACGGCGGCAATGGGCACCGGTGTGCGGTGATTTTGCGTCAATCGCACTGGCAATCACCTGCACAAAGCTATCAAATAAATTGCGTAACTCAGCAATTAAGCGTTGATTGGTCAGCGCAATGGCAGCTTGCGAAGCCAAAGACTCAGCAATCTCTTGGTCGGTGTTATCAAAAGCAATCGCTTTACCGGTTTCATCCAATTTGTTAATCAGCTGCAAGACGGCCATCGTCTCACCTTCATGATTACGCAGTGGAATGGCTAAAAAAGAGCACGAACGGTAGCCAGTACGCTGGTCGAATGCCTTGGTTCCAGCAAAGTCAAATCCCTGTTCGGTATAGGCATCGCGCACATTCACCGTTTTATCATGCAGCACCGCATACGCCACCACCATCTTTTCATTCGGCGTGCCATCGGCTTGATACAGCGGTAACACCGGAAAACGATTCCCCACCGGTTCGCCGGTACCGCCCAAATGGATATTCAAGCTATCGTTCTGCACAATAGCAAAGTGCAAAGCTTTGGCTTCAGGTTCGTACAGATAAAACGTCCCTGCATCTGCCCCCGTTAAATCGCGAGCACTGTTTAAGATCATTTCTAGTAAACGGGCTTGATCGCGCTCTGCCGATAGCGCAATACCAATCGCGTTCAAACGCCGAATGCGCTCAATATCGCGCACAGAAGAGGTCACCTCAGTCATACCTAGCTTTCTCAATATCGGGATAGCAAGCGGATACCGTCCCATCTCTAACAGAGGTGAGCCAATTCCATGCCAAATTGTACGTATTTCTGTTCGAGAATCAGTATTTTTTTAACTTAACGTCTTAGAGAAATTTTTTGTCATCAAAATTTAACCGTAGTGACTAAAAAAACCTATTGCAACTATTTTTAGCATCATTTGTCTTTTTATTGATTAAGGTAAAAATTTTGCTGCTTTGTTTGTGATATTATTGATATTTTTAATTTTCATAGAATAGAGCTTCATCAGCTATGCAAAATATCCGGATAGGACTTCGTCTGAGTTTTGCCTTTGGCATTATGATTTTCTTCGTGGTGGTCATGTTGTTGGTGCAACTGACTGGCGTTTCTGCCCTGCGTAATCACCTGAACAGTGTGGCAAAAGACCAAAATCGCATGGTCGAAGCCGTGACTGCGCTGACCTATAACTTACAGATGCAGCGCACTTTGTATCGTGACACAGTGATGTATCCCGATGTGGCAACGAAACAAAAAGCCGTTGAAAAAATGCGTCATACGCGGGCCGAGTACGACAAGATTCTGCAAAGCATCACTGAACATTGGCAAAGTTATCCCCCCGGCCCCGAAGAAAAACAGCTATTAGAAAAAGCTGCAGCACAGCGCGTAATATCTGAACCTGTCATCGACAAAATGATGCGGTTTGGGGTGGCTGGGGATGTTGAGGCGGCGATTCGAGTGATGAATGAAGAGCTTATCCCTGCGGTACGCCCTTGGCGAGAAAGCCTTGAGGCTCTCATTAAAGCAGAACAAAACCGTATTGAAAATGAATTGGCTACAGCAGAAGCCACCTATTACAGCGCCCTGTATTGGGGAATAGGTACAGGCTCGTTGCTGTTGATTTTGGCTGTGGTCGCTGGCAGCTTGATCACACGCAGCATCACCCAACCAATGAAAAATATGGTGCATTCAGTGAAAGCCGTGGCACAAGGTGATTTAACAGTAACCTTGCCAACTGCAGGCCGCGATGAGACGGGTCAAGTCGTTTCCGCCATGCAAGAAATGACACATCATCTTTGTAGCAGTGTTCGTAGCGTGCAAGGGGGCGTTGACCAACTAGAACAGTTGGCCAGCTGTCTCTCTGATATGGCTAACCAGCTGTTGCAATCGGCGCGTGACCAATCGCGGGCATCAACTGAATCGGCCTCGGCGATTGAAGAATTGTCAGTCAGTGTTGGCACTGTCGCCGGCACCAGTCAACAAATGTATTACAGTGCCGAACAAGCGGTTGAAGTGGCGCGTGAAGGTAAACAGCAACTGAGTTTACTGACGCAAGAAGTCAACAGTATTGAACACATCGTGCAGCATATCGCTGGCTTGGTGCATGGCTTCCTTGAGATGAGCAACCAAATCACCAGCATGACCAGCGAAGTACGCGACATTGCCGATCAAACCAATCTCTTAGCATTAAATGCAGCAATTGAAGCCGCACGAGCCGGTGAACAAGGGCGCGGTTTTGCTGTGGTGGCGGATGAAGTGCGTAAACTCGCTGAAAAATCGGCAGAATCGGCCAATCAAATTGATCGCGTCACTCGCATGTTGAGTCAGCAATCACAATCGTTGGAAGACTCAATTCAACAAGGTCTCACCACCTTAGACAACAGCCGTCAGGTGGCAGCAGGGGTCAACCAAGGGATTGAGCATACCGAACACACTACCGTTGTAAGCTGCCAACAAGCGGCGAGCATTGCCGATTCGGTCAAAGAACAACAAGCCGCCAGCCATGCCTTAGCACAAAATATGGAAGCGGTGGCTGCGGCAGCAGGGCACAATGCCGTGGTGGCGGAACAGCTTTCTGCCCAAGTGCAAACCCTATTGCAATTGGCTCATGTCTTAACACAAGGTATCCGGCACTTTCGGGTATGAGGCATAATGACTCACCCCGCTTGAAACAAGCGGGTTCGATTTACTCAAACAGGACACATTCATGGCCATTACAGTCAACGGTGTTGAAATCACCGACGCGATGATCGCTGCGGAAACAGAAAACCACGGCTACGCCCCCAACCCGCGCGAAGCGGCAATTCAACAACTGATTCTGCATCAACTGTTATTGCAACAAGCGCGTGCCAAAGGCTTGACCCAAGAAGAAGAAAACTTGGCCATTGCAAGCTTGCTCGACCAAGAATTGCAATTTACCCCATTGGATGAAGCCGCATGTTTGGCTTTCTATGAAGGCAACTCGCACCACTTCCAACAAGGTGAAAACGCTGTCGCCAGCCATATTTTGTTCGCTCGCCAAAATGGTGACGAACTGGCCGACTCGTTACAAAAAGCCAAAGCCGAGGGCATCTTGGCCGAAGCCCAAACAAACCCAGCCCGTTTTGCCGATTTAGCACGCGAACATTCGGCATGTCCTTCCGGTAAAGAAGGCGGTAGTTTGGGTCAGTTTGGCCGTGGTCAAATGGTGCCACCGTTTGAAGAAGCGGTTTTCAGCACCGATGCAGGCGAAATCGCTCCATACTTGGTAGAAACCCAGTTTGGTTGGCATATTGTGCAAGTCAATGATCGTCAAACCGGCGGTTTAGTCCCATTTGAAGCGGTGAAAGAAGAACTGCGTCAACACCTCAATGAGGCCGCAGGTCGTCAAGCCATGCACCAATACCTCAGCGGTTTGGTACAAGCCGCAACCATTGAAGGCTATCAAATGCCAGCCTAAGCCTTAGGCCAAGTCCACTGCTGTTCTAGTTGCCGTAGTTAAATACCAGATGAGCAGCAGTGGCACACATAATCACACCAATCAAACTGTCTAATACGCGCCAGCTCATCGGTTTAGCAAACAACGGCCCCAAACGACTGGCAAACGCGCCTAACAAAATAAACCACAGGCTTGACGCAGTAATACAGCCCAGCCAATACGACCACCGCGCCGCATCATCAAATCGCGCCGACACACTGCCCATCAGAATGACGGTATCCAAATAGACATAGGGATTGAGCAAGGTAAAGGCCAACGCCGCCAACACAGCTTGTCTTAACGTCGCTGCCGTGGCGGTTTGTGTGGTATCAAATTGTGGTGGCCGCCATGCGGCTTTAAAAGCACGCAAACCATACGCCAGTAAAAAAGCGGCTCCACCCCATGTGGCAATCGAGATAAATGCCGGCCAATTTGCAATCCATTGCCCCAACCCTGCCACACCCAGCGAAATCAACGCGATATCACATAAGACACATACTGTCACGATAGCCAAGGTTTGTTGTCGGGCAATCCCTTGTTTAAGCACAAAAGCATTCTGTGGGCCAATGCCAACAATTAAGCCAGCAGCAACAGAAAAACCAGATAAATAGACAGAAAGCTGTAACATAGACTCGGCCATTTAGCAGAAAAAAAGAGAAAGCTATGGTCGATAATGCCATTGAGCCAAATACTATGCTAGTCATTTACTTTTTTAAGAGCATAGATCACTGTTTTTCTGTCATTCGCTATAGAACCATTGGTATGGCGCTTAGAGCAAAAATTCCCTTCTTAGGTCACGGTTTTTGTTTACCATCTGTCTTTTCTTGTATTGGCATCATAAGGATAGTTTGTGTCAACTTTGCACCCCCACACGCTGGCCATTCGCGCTGGCCGACAAATCAGCGAATTTAATGAACATAGTCCCGCGCTCTATCTCACTTCGAGCTTTCTCACCGAGTCGGCTGACGAGGCAATGCGTCTATTCAGTGGTGAATTAAGTGGTAACACCTATTCTCGTTTTACCAACCCCACTGTCAGCATGTTCCAAGAACGCCTAGCCGCGTTGGAAGGCGGCGAACGGGCGATTGCGACAGCCAGCGGCATGGCAGCCATTTATGCCCTGATTTTTTCCTTATTAAAAGCAGGCGATCATATCGTGGCTTCGCAAAGCCTATTTGGTGCTACCCTGCAGATGTTCAGCAATTTATTGCCGAAATTTGGTATTGAAGTCAGTTTTGTGCCGTTAACCGATTTGTCCGCTTGGCGAGCAGCCATCAAAGACAATACCAAGCTATTTTTTGTTGAAACCCCTTCTAACCCCCTGACAGAAATTGCCGATTTAGCGGGTTTGGCCGCCATTGCCCATCAGCATGGCGCATGGTTAGCAGTCGATAATTGTTTCTGCTCACCCGCCCTACAACGTCCGATTGAACATGGCGCTGATTTTGTCGTGCATTCCGCCACCAAATTCCTTGATGGTCATGGCCGTGTGTTGGGCGGCGCGGTAGTGGGGCCCGATGCCCTGATTGAACAAATCTACCTTTATGTGCGAACCGCTGGCCCTACGCTATCGGCCTTTAATGCTTGGGTATTGTTATCAGGCTTAGAAACCTTATTTGTGCGAGTGGAAAAACAAGCGGCGAATGCCCTTGCCCTTGCCCAATGGTTAGAAACCCATCCGATGATTAGCCGTGTTTACTACCCCGGCCTTGCCAGCCACCCACAACATGAACTGGCCATGCGACAACAAAGCGCTGGCGGTGCCATCGTGTCGTTTGAAGTTAAAGGGGGACGTGATGCGGCATGGCGAGTGGTGGATAATGTTAGTCTCATCTCACGGACGGGCAATTTGGGTGATGTGAAGTCAACCATCACCCACCCAGCCACCACCACCCACGGCCGTTTAACCCCCGAAGCCCGTGCAAAAGCAGGGATTGGTGAAGGATTGTTGCGTATCTCAGTGGGATTGGAACACGTCAATGATCTCATCCAAGATTTAACGCACAGCCTAGCAACGGAGGCGTAATGCGGCGGCGGCTAAGAATTATCGCCAATGGCAAAGCAGCCAGCGACCCAGCGCTACGTGAAGCCGTTTACAGCCTGCGCCATACAGGTGTCGAACTCGAAATGCGCGTGACGTGGGAAGGGGGCGATGCGGTACGTTTTGCCGGCGAGGCGGTGCGCGAGGGCGTAGATACGGTGATTGCTGCCGGTGGCGATGGCACGATTAACGAAGTAGTCACGGGTATGTTAGTCGCGCCGGTCGAACGGTTGCCATCGCTGGGTATTTTACCGATGGGCACCGCTAACGATTTTGCTACCGCCTGCGGCTTGCCATTAGACATCTTACCCGCCCTGCAACTGGTTTGTACCCTGCCGCCCACTTGGATTGATGTCGGCCAAGTCGGTGGCCGTTTTTTTATCAATATGGCGACCGGCGGTTTTGGCACGCAAATTACAGTCGATACCCCCGCCGAAAGCAAACGTGCCCTTGGTGGCTTAGCCTATTTACTCACCGGTTTATCTCGTTTTAGCGGCATTGCGGCTGAAACAGGGCATTTTAATGGCCCGGGATTTCATTGGGATGGTGATTTTTTGGTATTGGCAGTCGGTAATGGTCGGATGGCCGGTGGCGGTCATCCTTTATGTCCTGATGCCTGTCTTAATGATGGGCTATTAGATGTCCATATTTTGCCGAATGCCGATGCAGGCAGTGCTTTGTGGACGTCATTAGTCGATGGCGTCGAGGCAGTCGCACGCGAAGTGTTTGTCTCAGTTCGTACCCCCACGCTAGAAGTCAGCGTCCCCGCTGGTTTAGCAATCAATTTAGATGGCGAACCACTACAAGGCAGCCATTTCCGCTTCGAGGTCAGGCGTTCGGCATTAGCTGTCCATCTTCCTTTGGATTGTCCTATGCTATTGCGCTAAGTGACAGAACATTGTTGCAGAGCAATGGTGTTATCGAGGCTGCTGCGGTATGATTCGCCGATTCTGGGTTTACCAAATGTGGGCTGTTCTATTGAATCGCCCACGTATAAGGTAGGCACTTCGGCAAATTTCATTGCCTCTATCACTTCACCAATGGCGACTTGTCTTTGCGGAGCAGCAAATTGACAGTCGAGCCATCCTCTCGTGACCGAGAGACGTTTTTCGGGGAAAAGGATGAAAACCACATTTCTCGATTTTGAGCAGCCCATTGCAGAGCTGGAAAACAAGATCGAAGAACTGCGCTTTGTGCAAGATGACTCAGTGCTCGATATTTCTGAAGAAATTGCTCGGTTACAGAAGAAAAGCCAAGAGCTGACTAAAACAGTCTACGCCAAACTGTCACCCTGGCAAATTTCACAAGTGGCACGCCACCCACAGCGGCCCTATAGCCTAGACTATATCAATAGTATCTTTAGCGATTTCCAAGAATTACACGGCGACCGTGCCTTTGCTGACGATCCAGCGATTGTCGGCGGTTTGGCACGTTTTAATGGCCAATCGGTGGTGGTAATCGGTCATCAAAAAGGCCGCGATACCAAAGAGAAAATTCTGCGTAACTTTGGTATGCCACGACCAGAAGGCTATCGTAAAGCCTTACGCCTGATGCGTTTAGCCGAAAAATTTGGCCTGCCGATTATCACTTTTATCGATACCCCGGGCGCTTATCCTGGCATTGGTGCTGAAGAACGCGGTCAGTCCGAAGCCATTGGCCGCAATTTGTACGAAATGACCCGCTTACGCGTACCCATTTTGTGTACTGTGATTGGCGAAGGGGGCTCGGGCGGTGCCTTGGCGATTGCGGTAGGCGATCAAATCAATATGCTGCAATACTCGATTTATTCGGTGATTTCTCCTGAAGGCTGCGCCTCGATTTTGTGGAAAAGTGCGGAAAAAGCTTCCGAAGCCGCCGAAACCCTCGGCATTACCGCCAGCCGCCTGAAGACTTTGGGTTTGATCGATAAGGTGATTCCAGAACCTGTCGGTGGCGCACATCGTGATACCCATCAAATGATGCAACAGATGAAACGCACCATCGCAGAAAGCCTGCGCCAGCTGCAAGGGCAAAGTATCGATCAGATGTTAGATGCCCGTTTTGAACGTCTGATGGCCTATGGTCGTTTCAAAGAAGCCGATACTGTTTGATTGGCCTATTGGCCTAGCTGCCTGTTCAATCGAGGCTGCCCTCAGTGGTGGCCTCGATTCCGTTGTGCTATTGCATCGCCTCGTTGCCCTGCGACAACAGGGCGCCCCCCTGACCCTAAGTGCACTGCACGTCCATCACGGTTTACAAGCGGTGGCCGATCAATGGGTCGATTTTTGTCAACAACTGTGTGCCAGATGGCAAGTGCCATTGCGAGTTGAGTATGTCCGAGTCTCAGCGCAAGGCAATGGTTTGGAAGCCGCTGCCCGCCATGCCCGTTACGCTGCCTTTGCGACAAGCCCCGCCCAGATTATTGCCCTCGCCCACCATGCCAACGATCAAGCAGAAACTGTCTTACTCCATGCGCTACGCGGGGGAGGCAGTGCGGCGCTGGCAGCCATGCCGACTTGGCGGCCTTTACACAAACCGAGTGGGCAACCCTATCACGGGCAACAGCCCACTACCTTCAGTGAAGCACCGTATTTGTGGCGCCCGCTTTTGTCTTACAGCCGTGCCCAATTAGCCGATTACGCTCAACAGCATCAGTTGACATGGCAAGAAGACCCCAGCAACCACCAACTGCATTGGCGCCGCAATGTCGTGCGGCACCAACTTTTGCCAGCCATTGAACCATTCTGGCCACAGGCACTGAACCACTTACAACAAACAGCACAACAAGCAGCACGAGAACATCAACTGTTAGACGAATACAGTCAAGCCGATTTACAGCACTGCGGCGCAACTGCCTCCACATTACCATTACACCACTGGCAACACCTGTCGCCGTTACGACAACAGGCGGTGTTAATTGCCTTTTTACGGCAGTGCAGCACAACGCTGCCATCAACGGATGCCATTGCCCAGTTTTGCCATGATTGCCAACATGCCTCCCCCTCGGCACAACCCACCTTGCGCTTTGGCCGTTGGCAACTGTTTCGCTATCGACAACAGCTCTATGTCTGGCAACCCCCGACAACAGCCTTCCCAACACACACCCTTATCCCCCCCAAGAGTATCGAATTGGGCTATGGTCGGCTGTCTTGGCACAGTCAACTTGGCCTAGGTATTGCCGCTGCGGTAGCAGCCAAGGGTCTAACGCTGCGGCCACGCCAAGCAGGGGAATCCATCACCATCGCTGGAATTGGCCGCCGGCCATTAAAAAAACTGTTTCAGGAAGCCGGTGTGCCCTTGGCATGGCGTGATGTATGGCCGGTGTTAAGTCAGGGACAAGACATTGTAGCCCTCCCCGGTATTGCAATTGGCGCACCTTATCAGGCTGGGGCAGAAGAGATTGGCCATTGGCCACAGTGGGACATGACCCCAGCGGACAGCGTATAAACGGCCCATCGCTGGGTGAGGCAGGTATAATGCTCGCCTACTTTTGTTCTTCTCTTTTTTTGCAGGGTTACCCATGCTTGATATTCAACTGTTACGTCAAGACATCGCAGCGGTGGCACAGCGTTTAGCTGGCCGTGGCTATCATCTCGAAACCGAACAATTCACCCAACTCGAAGCCGAACGCAAAACGCTGCAAGTGCGGATGCAAGAGCTACAAGCCAAGCGCAATAGCGTATCTAAACAAATTGGCATCGCGAAAAAGAACGGGCAAGATGTCGCGCCAATCATGGCCGAAGTCGCTAGTTTGGGCGATGAACTGAAAGCTGCCGAAACCGCGTTCGAGCAAGTGCAACAACAACAAGAACAATGGTTATTAACATTGCCTAATCTGCCACATGAGTCGGTGCCAGTGGGGAAAGATGAAAACGACAATGTCGTGGTACGGACAGTGGGCACACCGCGTGCATTTGACTTTGACGTCAAAGACCATGTCGATGTCGGTGCTGCCTTAGGCTTGGATTTCGACACTGGGGCAAAACTGTCTGGCGCACGCTTTACTGTTTTGCGTGGCCAAATCGCCAGCTTACACCGTGCTTTAGCGCAGTTTATGTTGGATACCCACACCCGCCAACATGGCTACACCGAATACTACACGCCTTATATTGTGAACAGCGATGTGCTGTATGGCACCGGTCAACTGCCTAAATTCGCTGATGATATGTTTAAAGTCAGCAAGGGCGGTGATGAAAGCGGTCACGAGCAATACTTGATCTCCACGTCGGAAATCACGCTCACCAATACCGTACGCGATAGCATCGTCAAGGCAGAACAATTGCCGATCAAGATGACGGCTCATTCGCCTTGCTTCCGTTCCGAGGCAGGGAGTTATGGCCGCGATACCCGTGGCATGATCCGTCAACACCAATTCGACAAAGTTGAAATGGTACAAATCGCCCATCCAGACCACTCTTATGCTGCCTTAGAAGAGATGGTTGGCCACGCCGAAGCGATTTTACAGGCGTTGGCATTGCCCTATCGGGTCATCACCCTGTGTACCGGCGACATGGGCTTCAGCGCGGCAAAGACCTACGATCTTGAAGTCTGGTTGCCGGCACAAAACACCTATCGTGAAATTTCCAGCTGCTCCAACTGTGAAGATTTCCAAGCCCGTCGGATGCTGACCCGTTTCAAAGATGAACAAGGCAAAAACCGCCTAGTCCATACCTTAAACGGCTCTGGCTTGGCAGTGGGCCGGACGTTGGTGGCGGTATTAGAAAACTATCAAAATGCAGATGGTTCGGTCACCGTGCCAGCAGTGCTGCGGCCTTATTTAGGTGGCGTGGAAACCTTACGCGCCTAATAGAGTCGGGGTTTCTACACGCTGTTAAGAAACCCCTCTCTGCTTGCACAGGAAAGCGCCATGTTTATCATCTGGATTGGTTGGCTGTATGTCGTGTTGATGCTGGCAGTGGCACAAAACTCGATCATCCGCAGCGGTTTGGTTTTAGTCCTACTCGGTGTCCTGCCCAGTTTACTTTTACTGTTTATTGTTCGCCGCCGGCAACAGATGAAGGCCGCCGGATTGATTGAACCGCGCCGTAAAAAGAAAAAAGACCCGTTTGCCGACACAGAAAACAGCGACTAAACGAGGGCACCGAGAAATGTCCCTCGTTTATGCTGGTTGTTTTTCTGTTAGGTGGCTTGCAATCACGGTCTGATTGCGGCCATTACGTTTTGCCTGATACAAGGCAACATCGGCCTGTTCAAATACTTGGGTGATGGTGCTGCCATCATGTGGATAATGCGCCACCCCCAACGACAATGTCACTGGCCGCTGACAGGGATTGGGCATACGGGCCATTTTCTCGCGCAAGCGTTCGGCCACTTCATAAGCAGTATGAATCGGGCATTCGGGCAGCAATATCACAAATTCTTCGCCACCGTTGCGACACACAATGTCCTGTTCCCGCACAACGCTACGCATCACTTGTGCTAATAGCGACAACACCTCATCACCCACTTGATGACCAAATTCATCATTCACCCGCTTAAAGTGGTCGATATCGACTGCTAACACACAAAAATCGGTTTCATGTTGAAGATAGTCTTCCAAAATCACATCCAAACCACGACGATTCACCAAACCGGTGAGAGGATCGGTAATCGCATCGCGTTTCAAATGGCGCAGGGTGCGGTGTACCGCCGTGAATCCTTCTTCCAAAGATTGTTTGAGTTGTCGCGCCTCAAAATACCACGAACCAATACGCTGAAAATCATGGCGGTGTTCGTGACGATCGAGTTCTTTTGCAATGTGCGCCAGCTTAGAGAGTGGCCGTGCAATTGCACGCGACAGCCACCACAGCGATAACAACGACAACAGCAGCAATGGCAAGGTATGGATCATTAAACTCAGCATCAGATCGTCTAATGGTGCCAACGCTTCGCTCATAGGCCGCTGTGAAACAATGCCCCAGCCGGTTTCGGGCACAATCGCAAAACCCGCCAACATACTTTGGCCTAGTGTATTGATAACCGGCTCTGCCCCTTGTTGCCCTTGCATCAGTTTTGCCACTACCGGATTACGCGCCACATTGTCACCAATCCGTTTACGGTGTTGGTGATAAATAATATTGCCTTGGTGATCGACAACATAGAGATAAGAACCATCACGGTAGAAATGCTCACCCAAAATACGATTAAGGGTGTTTTGTTCTTCGAGATAAATCGTCCCGCCGACATAACCCAGATATTGCCCTGCTTTATTGATCATCGGCACCGAGAGCATCATCACCAAGCGGCCAGTATCAGCCCGATAGGGTTGACTGACTAAAGGACGGCGTTTTTGCAACGCTTCCTGTGCGCCGCTGGATTGCAAGGTGGTATATAAAACACGGGTAAGCTGCGGCGAGGTGGCTAATACTTTGCCGGTGTGATCAACCACCAACACAGCATCGAATGATGAAATTTGTTCGCGCAGGCGGCTGGCTTCTTGGGCAAGGAATGCTGGGTTGGCAAGATGATTGACCAATAAACCGGCGCTGAATGTCAGTTGTTGGTGGGTGTCTTGAATAAACACGCTGACCGTGTTGGACAGCTTATTGGCATAAACCCGATTTGTTTCGAGGGTGTTGGTAATCAGGGTTTGTTTTTGCAGGTGATAGCTGGCATAAAAGGCATTTAACAACGCAAGCATAGTGGATAAAAACGCCAACAATAAAATCAGTCGCCGTAGGCTCAACCATTGACCACAATGCCAAGCAGCCAATTGCTCTGTCATGCGCGAAGCCAAAGAAGTCGCCATTACCCACTTAGTGATTAGATGAAAAAGAGTTTAATTATAGCAATTTATCAAAATTGATACAATCGATTTATCTAGTATTGATAGGGAAACTAGCCGTATTGCATGTCGGCGGCGTAGGGTACAACGGGGCAAACATTACTTGTACGGTGCCATCACCCCGAAGGGGCGACGCACCATAAATCCTCATCAATTAAACATATAGTGGGCACAAAAACAGTGCCCACGCTACTAGCTCTCCATACACTCTGAAAAAACCATTTATTCTAATTTATGCACCATCAAAATGTGATTAACCTAAAAATAAAATATCCTTGCGATATTATCAGTAGTTGATAGGATATAAAGCCTTTTAATTAGCCAAGTGCTAACTTTATGCATTTGATGAAAAATTTTGACAAAAAATGATAAATACAAAACAATCACGCTGTGTAATAGGCATTAAAGGGCAAATACCCGACCCCGATTACCCTGTTGATATATGGTTCGACTCGCTCAAATCCGTCGCCAATGTGCTTTCGAAAGAAAACCAACAGTTGTTAAAAGTGATCGCCGAGCAACAGCCGCAGTCAGTGACTGAATTGGCTACCCTTACGGGGCGAGCGGTTAGTAATGTTTCGAGAACACTGAAAACATTGGAAGGCTTAGGTATCGTTCAATTAGTGAAATCCAATAATAGAGCTCCATCAAAAAGTATTTCTCTAATACACACTAATTTTTTAGTGCTGGTTTGATTTTAGGGATGATTATGAATCTAAAAGACAAATTAACTAAGTTTCTTAATGGCTGGGTGCAAGCAACAAAAGAGCAATTTACAGGGCATCCGATTGCAACCCTTTTTCGCCAAGATTTAAAAGATGAATTCGAACAAATAGTAAAACAAAATTACGATTCATTTGAGATTAAAGCTAGTGTTGGAGCAGGTAATTGGGCAAACGTACCTTGGCTGTCGATTCTTAATCCAAAGATCACCACAACCACGCAAGATGGCGTTTATCCGGTTTATCTGTTCAATGCAGATGGTTCAGGTTTTTACCTGTCTCTAAATCAAGGAACGACCATCCCTACCAAAAACTTGGGGAAGAAAACAGCTGAAAAAAGAGCTGGGGATATAAAGAAGATACTGTTGTCTCAATTTCCTAAATTAAAAACCTGGGGTATACAAGAGATTGATTTAAAAGCAGAGACTTCTCTTGGAAAATCATATAAAAAACCAAATATCTCAGCAAAGTTTTATAGCAGTTCCAATCTTCCAGAAATTGATGAGTTAGTAAATGACCTTGAAGAATTGTTAAAAATATACAAAGAAATAGAAGACTTTAATTTTGAACCTCTACTAAAAGAACTAATTACAGTTCAGGCGGTTCGACTTTCCAAACCTTTTCTCCTTCTAGCTGGCATCTCTGGTACAGGTAAAACTCGTTTTGTGCGTGAACAGGCGAAAATCTCGGGACAGTTTTCTGAAACCTACTGTTTAACCTCAGTGCGCCCCGACTGGCATGAGCCGAGTGATTTATTGGGCTATATTTCTCGCTTAAATGGGACAGCTGAATATATCGCCACCGATGTATTGCAATTTATTGCTAAAGCATGGCGTAGCATTGAAGATAGTGACTTAAACATTGAGGCTCAAGAAAGCGAAGAGCAAGGTAAACGCCTAGTAGTGACAGGTGAACGTGATGAGTTAGATAAAGTACTGCCTTACTGGCTGTGCTTGGATGAAATGAACCTTGCCCCCGTTGAGCAATATTTTGCTGATTATTTATCGGTACTTGAAACCCGCGAATGGCGTTGGGAGGATGATAGCTTTACCTATAGCAGTGATGCGCTATTAAAACCTGCAACGATTAAAGAAGTCGCAGATAATCAAAAGCTGCGCGAAGTGCTGGGCTTTGGCAGTGAAAAATACAATGAGCTGTGGAGGCTTATTTGCGAGTATGGTTTGGGTATTCCATTTAATCTGCTGGTTGCAGGCACGGTGAATATGGATGAAACCACTCATGGCTTTTCACGCAAAGTGATTGACCGTGCGCTGAGCTTTGATTTTGGTGCGTTTTTCCCAAACAACTATGACGAATTTTTCACCCCAACCAGTTGCAATAAACGTCTTGGCTATCCTATTTGGTCACACGCTAGTAAATTGGATTTAGCGCATACCTTTGATGTTGATGGTTCAAAAACCATTTCGTTTTTATCAAAAGTAAACGATGTATTAAAAAACACACCTTTTGAACTTGCATTTCGTGCCTTAAATGAACTACTTCTCGCTGTAGTAAGTCACCAACCACAAGACGATTTGACCCTAAAAGCTGTCTGGGACGATTTTATGATGTGTAAGGTATTACCACGTATCGAGGGCGATACCGATAAACTGACCACATCAGATGGTAAAGCTTTGTTAGCAGAATTGAATACTGTGTTGGCAGACCAGTTAGCCCCAATTTGGTTAGCATCTGAAACGGACGAAGCGAATCAGCGCCCTGACCTATATCGTGAGAAAGTGATAGAGGGTGATGTAACAGACGAGCAAAAAGTGCTACGCATACCTTGCCGTTCAAAAGATAAGTTGAAGTGGATGAGCGAGCGATTAGCCAACGCCACCTTCACCAGTTTCTGGCCTTAATGGGTTGGTGTTGTTTCATGCCTTCTGCAATGAATGGCAACACATAAGCTTAACCAACACAGCGATGGCGCAAGGAGAGGTAGGTAATGCCAGAGTTAATACGATTACAAACCCCCGACTTTGAATTTTCGGTCTGGGCTAATGATATTAGCCGGCGGTTGAGCGTGTACCAGAACACAGTGGCGCACCGAGCAAACGCCAATCATGTACTACCTAGCTATGAATTGCGCTTTTCGCCTGCAGCTGAGCTTAGCAACATCATCGAGCCACAAGAACTAATTACAACGGGTTTAGAGGAAAGTGGCTTAGCCGAAAACGGTTTTGCGAAACACGCTGAGCTGATATTAAATTCCCCCTTGTTTTTCGAAAATACTCAATACCAGTTTGAGTGGGTGTTTTTTAGTGAAGTGTCTAACGCGCAGTTAACCCATCGCAGTCAAAGTCTGAATGAGGCGTTTCGTTTTGCTCCCGAAGTAAAAACGGCAAGAGGCGTAGTGCCTGCACGTTTAAGCGGCACCATCAATACCGGTAATGATGTGGGTTGGCTCTGTTTGCCACTCGCCTTTGAGCTGGATGGCAGAATACATACTCAGCACATTGCGTTTGAAGTGTTGCCAATCAAAATGGTACTGCACCAAGACTTGCCCGCCATGTACAAAGCGATTGACAAGGTTTACCCACTTTGGCGCTTTAGTTTGGTAGAAAAAACCGAGCAAGACGCGGCGACTAATCAGCAACGCGGACATTTTCCACTCATGTGGTTGGCCAATTTCGCGGTATTAAGGGAGCGCTTTGAGCAAGGTTTAAAATTAATTTGTGCCGCACCTCATAGCCGTTTACAACCCACAGAGGCCAATATTAAAGCTGCCAAGCTAAAAGGTCGCTTACCACATAAATTAGCCGAGCAGGTAAAGCAAGACTTTGCGAATGGACAGCACGATAAACGTTACGCAGTCGAAAAAAAGCAACTGAGCGTTGATACACCAGAAAACCGTTTTATCAAAATGGCGGTGAGTAAAAGCAAACGGCAATTGGCAGAGTTTGAACAAAAGCTCAGGCAAAGTAACCAAGCGCCAGAACGCCAACGGTTATCTGATTCCTTTTTAAATGAGTTACATAGTTGGCAACAACCACTGCAAAAAGTATTAAGCCAAAGTTTTCTGAAAGAGGTTGGCACTTACACAGGTCTTAGCCGTGAGTCGTTAGTGCTACAGCAAAAAACGGGTTATAGCGCGGTGTATCGTGTTTGGCAGGAACTGAAATTTTATTTAGATGTGTTTAGCAATCAGTCGAGCATTTCAATGAAGTCGGTAGCTGAGATTTATGAAGTGTGGTGCTTTTTGTGTTTGAAACAGATTTTAGAGCACGATCTCGGCTTTGAATTAGTGGAAAACAGCGCAACGAAGCTTACCCAAAATGACTTTTTTGAGTACCAATTAAAAGATGGTTTTGCCGGTGCCTTTCTCTTTAAACGTAGCGACGGCGTGACAGCGAGGCTGGCACACGAGCCTAAATTTACCAAAAAAGGGCAATCCATCCGCTCGTATTTGGTTAACCAAGAACCGGATATTGTTTTAGAAGTAACACTGCCTAAAAGCGTAAGCTCAGCATCAGGCCCTTCACAAGAAAAGCAGTTTATTT
Source organism: Aquaspirillum sp. (assembly GCF_055136605.1). Lineage (NCBI taxonomy): Bacteria > Pseudomonadati > Pseudomonadota > Betaproteobacteria > Neisseriales > Aquaspirillaceae > Aquaspirillum > Aquaspirillum sp. The sequence goes on from NZ_JBSQVP010000031.1 coordinate 28,860, forward strand.
GGCTGTTTGATGCCAAATACCGCATTAAGACTGATAAAAGCCGCTTTGATGATGGTAGTGAGGATATTGAGAGCACTGATTACGTACCAGACGATGCCATTAACCAAATGCACCGTTATCGTGATGCACTGATACGTTTGTCAGAGCCTCACTTAACTGAATCGCCATCAAGTTCAAACGCTGGCCAACGCATCAAGAAAAGTCGCCCTGTCTTTGGTGCCTTTGCCTTATATCCAGGCTTTTTTGATCAAGCCACAAAGCAAAATCCATACGCAGCCGCAATAGAAGAAGTGGGTATTGGCGCATTCGCCCTGTTGCCCAGTCAAAACGGGCCTAGCCAGACTGAGTACAGTTATTCTGGTCACCAGTGGTTGTTAGAATTCTTACAAGCCCAAATCGGCACAGCACCGAATACACAAACAGGACAAGGCAATGAGGTGACGTATCCTGTGGCCAGCATGGCGGAAAGGCTTTACGTACAAGAAGCTGCACGCATACCGTGTGATGGCATGCGCCAAGTCCTGTACCCTGATTTAACCATCACATTGGCATTAGGGGGGCAACGTGGCCGCAATCATGCTTACTTTGAAAGATTTGAACAAGGGACAGCGCAGTGGTATCACCTGCGACAAAGCACGTTTTTACAAAAATTCGAACAACATATTGCTGAGGAAATTCGCTATTTAGCATTGGCATCTACCTCAGATACCCAAAGTTCAACTAAGCAAATTGACAAACTTTGGCCAGTTAAACGGGTGACGGTGTTACCACGCTACGCCATTACTGAAGAGCAAGCGGGTAAAAAATCAGACTCTGCTGATTTGTATTATTTATTTCAGCTAGGCAAGCCGTTATTGCTGCAAACACCGGTAACCAACGTGCCACATCGGCCAATGAAAAACTCGATGAAACTCACAACCTTAACTCGCCTAGAGAGCGTGACTAAATTTGCCGAAGTTGAAAAAGTATACGAAGAGGCAATCGTGTAAAGCAGGCTAAACACCGCTCGTACGGTGCCGTCACCCCGAAGGGGCGACGCACCATAAATCCTCATCAATCAAACATATAGTGGGCACAAAAACAGTGCCCACGCTACCGGACTTGCGCCCCAGTGCTCCAGCCATAATCCCTTCCTTCTGAGCCGCAGGCGAAAGGATTTGGCTGGGGGTGAAGGGGCGTGCCGCCCAACGGGCGGCTAGTGCGGTGCTTCCTGTTGCTCGATGTATTGTTTAATCACCGACAGGGGCGCTCCGCCGCAACTGATGATGCAATAGCTGCGGCTCCAGAACACCGGCTTGTTCCAGTAATACTGCTTCAGTTCTTCGCCAAATTCCTTACGGATG
>NZ_JBSQVP010000032.1:0-27456 GCF_055136605.1 Aquaspirillum sp.
AGATGTGTATAAGAGACAGCCATACACCATAGGCTGTAGCCATACCCCGAGAGGCCATACAACACAAAAAAGCCGAATAACACCAGCGGGGGTTTTGAGACTAATAACAAGATGGCCAACACCAACAGCAACAATGCCATAAATGGCACTTTTTGCCGGACATTAATTTCTTTAAAACTGTAAAAGCGTGTATTGACCACCATCGATAAACCAGCAAAGGCGGTAAATCCCAAGGCCAACCACGCCAGCCACTCCACATCAACATGATATTCATGGCAAATCCACACCAAACCTGCCACTAACGCAGCGGCGGCGGGGCTGGGTAGGCCAGTAAACCAGCGTTTATCCGCTGTCCCTACCATCGTGTTAAAACGGGCAAGCCGCAGGGCGGCACCTGCACAGTAAATAAAAGCCACCATCCAGCCCAATTTGCCCAAATCTTTTAATAGCCATTCATAGACAACGAGAGCAGGGGCCACACCAAAGCTGACCATATCGGAAAGGCTATCAAATTCAGCGCCAAACGCGCTTTGGCTATGAGTTAAACGAGCCACCCGTCCATCTAGGCCATCTAGCACCATCGCGATAAAAATCGCCACAGCGGCCACCTCAAAGCGGTTGCTCATTGCTTGCACAATGGCATAAAAGCCTGAGAATAAAGCGGCAAGGGTGAATAAATTGGGAAGTAGGTAGATACCCTGCCGGCGCAGGGTCAGTTTTTCGGGCTTGTTGTAAGGTGCTTGCATAAGTTTCGCGGAAGGCGTAGGAAAAAATGCTGTGTCTGATGGATCAGGAAAAGTCCATAACCGTGCCACAGTCACACGCAATGTATCATCGTTTGCCGCTAAGGCGATAGCGATGTGCACGTCCTTTGCCATGCAACAAAGAAATATCAGATAGCCGCAATGACAAACGGGAGCCTAAGCTCCCGTTTCTTGCTGTCCAAACAAAGATTAGTTCTTCGATTGGTCAACCAGTTTGTTTTTCGCAATCCAAGGCATCATGGCGCGCAACTGAGCACCCACTTGTTCGATTGGATGATCAGCAGTCAAACGACGACGAGCGGTCATGCTTGGATAGTTGGTCTTGCCTTCGAGGATGAACATTTTCGCGTATTCGCCGGATTGAATGCGATACAGCGCTTTTTTCATCGCTTCTTTGGTTGCAGGGGTAATCACCTCAGGGCCAGTCACATACTCACCATACTCGGCATTGTTGGAGATGGAGTAGTTCATGTTGGCAATGCCACCTTCGTACATCAGGTCAACAATCAACTTCAGTTCGTGCAAGCACTCGAAGTAGGCCATTTCTGGTGCATAACCGGCTTCAACCAAGGTTTCAAAGCCCGCTTTGACCAATTCCACTGCACCACCGCACAACACAGCTTGTTCGCCGAACAAGTCGGTTTCGGTTTCTTCACGGAAGTTAGTTTCGATCACGCCACCTTTGGTACCACCGTTAGCAGCAGCATACGACAGAGCGATATCGCGAGCCTTGCCAGAATGATCTTGATAAACAGCGATCAGGGTTGGCACACCACCGCCTTTGACATATTCAGAACGCACGGTATGACCTGGGCCTTTTGGTGCGACCATGATCACGTCCACGTCTGTTGGTGGCACGATTTGGTTGTAGTGAATGTTGAAACCATGAGCGAATGCCAATGCCGCCCCTTTTTTCAGGTTCGGAGCAATGTCATTGCGATACACATCAGGCTGCGATTCATCAGGCAACAGAATCATCACCACATCAGCTTTTTTCACTGCATCAGCCACTTCTTTCACTTTGTGGCCAGCGGCTTCTGCTTTTTTCCACGAAGCGCCGTCTTTACGCAGACCAACGATCACGTCCACGCCGGAATCTTTCAAGTTTTGTGCGTGGGCATGGCCTTGTGAACCGTAGCCAATGATGGCCACTTTTTTGTCTTTGATGATCGACAGATCGGCGTCTTTATCGTAGTAAACCTTCATGCTATCTCCAGAGCGGGATGAGGCCTGCACAGTGTTGGCGCCACATCCCAAGTGTTAAGGGGTTAAAGCAAGGCAACAGTGTGCCTTAGATTTTCAAAATGCGCTCGCCACGACCAATACCCGAGGCACCGGTACGCACGGTTTCTAAAATCACCGTGCGGTCGAGTGCTTCGATAAAGGCGCCGAGTTTTTCACTGGTACCGGTGAGCTCGATGGTATAGGTTTTTTCCGTCACATCGATGATGCGGCCACGGAAAATATCCGCCATCCGCTTCATTTCTTCGCGGTCTTTACCAGTCGCACGCACTTTAATCAGCATCATCTCGCGTTCGATGTGATCCGATTCGTTCAGATCAATCACCTTCACCACTTCAATCAGCTTATTGAGCTGTTTTGTGATTTGTTCAATCACATCATCAGAACCGTGAGTGACAATGGTCATCCGGCTGAGCGTTGCGTCTTCCGTGGTGGAAACGGTCAGGGAGTCGATGTTATAGCCACGAGCGGAAAACAACCCCACCACGCGGGACAAGGCACCGGCTTCGTTTTCAATCAAAATGGAAAGAATGTGTCGCATTGTGAAGGCCTTTGCTTAGCACAGATTACCGTAGTCGCGGTCACCATCACCGCCACCGTTATTGCGCATATGCGGAGGCAAGTCCATTTCGTCCAACCCTTTGCCGTTACCAACCATTGGGAAGACGTTAACTTTTTGATCCGTCATAAAGTCAAAGAACACCAAACGTTCTTTGTACTTGCTGCTAAAGAATTCTTTCAACACCGGTTCAACATCGGCCGGTTTTTCAACACGAACCCCGACATGGCCATAAGCTTCTGCCAACTTCACAAAATCGGGCAGCGCATCCATGTAAGATTCCGAGTAGCGATTGCCGTAGAAGAATTCTTGCCACTGCCGCACCATGCCTAAATAGCGATTATTCAGGTTCACAATTTTCACAGGGGTGTGATATTGCTTGCAGGTGGACAATTCTTGAATGTTCATTTGAATCGAGGCTTCACCAGTAATACATGCCACTGTCGCCTCTGGATTGGCCAACTGAGCCCCCATGGCAGCAGGCAAACCAAAGCCCATCGTGCCTAAACCACCGGAGTTAATCCACTGTTTGGGTCGATCAAACTTGTAGTATTGCGCAGCAAACATCTGATGCTGACCGACATCAGACGTAATGATGGCTTGGCCATGGGTCACTTCCCACAGTTTTTCCACCACATATTGCGGTTTGATAATCTCTTGGTCTTGCACATACAACAACGAATTTGGCTTACGCCATTCTTCAATCTGTTGCCACCAAGCTTCCAAAGCGATGGAGTCGATGTGGACATTGGTTTGACGAATCAAAGCCAACATTTCATGCAGCACGTCTTTCACATTGCCGACGATAGGAATATCGACTTTAACGCGCTTAGCAATCGAACTCGGGTCGATATCGATATGAATGATTTTCTTAGGTACGGCCAAGAATTTTTCTGGCACCGACACCACACGATCATCAAAACGCGCACCAACGGCAATCAGCACATCACAGTTTTGCATCGCCATGTTAGCTTCATAGGTACCGTGCATCCCCAACATACCGACAAATTGACGGTCGGTAGCAGGATAGGCGCCCAAGCCCATCAAGGTGTTGGTACAAGGTGCATTCAACAGGCGCACTAAGTCGCGGACTTCTTCGCACGCATCAGCCAATACCGCACCACCACCCACATAGATAAATGGACGTTTGGCTTCGCTGATTAAGCTGACTGCTTTGCGAATTTGGCCGGGATGACCACGACCAGCGGGAACGTAAGAACGAATGCTGACTGATTCTGGATAGTTGAACTCGGTCATCGCCTGAGTCACATCTTTTGGAATATCAATCACCACCGGACCAGGACGGCCGGTTTGCGCGATATAGAAAGCCTTTTTAAAGGTTTCTGCCAATTCATTGACATCACGCACTAAGAAATTGTGTTTGACGCATGGACGGGTAATCCCAACCATGTCCACTTCTTGGAAGGCATCTAAACCAATCGCGGGAGTGGCCACTTGGCCGGAAATCACCACCATCGGAATCGAGTCTAAATAAGCTGTTGCAATCCCTGTGACCGCATTTGTCGCACCTGGGCCTGAGGTGACCAGCGCAACCCCAACCTTTTTGCTGGAACGCGAATACCCATCGGCAGCATGGACAGCTGCCTGTTCATGCCGAACCAACACATGCTTGAATTTATCTTGTTGGAAAATCGCGTCATAAATTTCCAGCACTGCGCCGCCTGGGTAGCCGAAAACAAATTCGACGCCCTCTTCTTGAAGGCAGCGCGCAACGATTTCCGCGCCCGAGATCTTCATGATGTATACGTGAAACCACAGTCTAGTGAGACTGGGGAGGCGAGACGCAGACCGTATATTGCCTGTGCCTTGGCCGATAATGCCTCTGTCACGTTTTCCTTTCGTCTTTGGCCAAAGGGTTAATCCGAATAGTCAAGAAGTGTGCGGCATTTCACCGCGCTGGACGATATTGGTCGTCTACAAGATTCGCACGTGCCGGTTAGGGGCGAATATAGGTGGGTCAACCGAACAGGGGTCGGGTCGCGTCCACAGCCCTGATGGGGCCGTGGCGGATTGACGCCAGCCTTGAGATTGGGTAGTCCACAGATTCTATCTGCTGCGGACAGGCGAAGGTAGCCTATATGACAAAACTCGGTCAAGATTTTTGTGCGCGTGCAGCATCAAAATCTGTTCTGGCATCGGGCGAATAGATTGCACCGCGAGTTTTTGCAAACCCCGTTAAAATGCGACCTTCTTTTTCATAAGCCGATTTGAAAGTAGGGCAATGGAACAAAACATCACCATGGCAGGAATCTGGCGGCGGTTGGGCAGTCTGCTGTATGAAGTGCTGCTGTTATCAGCATTGATTTTATTTGCGGGGGTGGCTTTTCAACCGTTGTTTGCTTGGTTAGGTCAAGAGACTTGGTTGGAATGGGTGTTTCGACTGTACTTATTAGCCGTGTTGTATGGCTATTTTACTTGGTGCTGGCGTCGTGGCGGGCAGACCCTTGCCATGAAGACATGGCGTTTACGATTACAGCGACAAGACGGCTATCCCATCGATATCAAAACAGCTGGCCTCCGCTTTGCGATTGCAGCGATTTTATTGATTGGAATTCCGGCGATATCGTATTTAGGTTGGAAAGCACGATTGCCGTTTAAGTCAGCCGTGTTTGCTGCATTGAGTTGGTGGGCGTTGCCCTATTTATGGAGTGTGTGGGACAAAGACAGACTGTTTTTGCATGATCGTTTGGCCGGAACCGTACAGATGTACGAGCCCCGCCCACCCCGACCTCCACGGCGTTAAGACCAAGCGTGTTGCACCAGCAAAAGCAGGCACGACACCCTCAGTTTATCCAACGCCATGCTTGTTGATACCCGTTTTAATGACTGCCAGTCGAACCAAAACCGCCTTCACCTCGCTCGCTTGCCGCAAAATCATCCACCATACGGAATTCTGCTTGCATCACCGGCACAATCACTAGCTGTGCAATTCGCTCTAACACTTGGATGGTGTACGGTGCCGAACCTCGATTCCACACCGACACCATCAATTGCCCTTGATAGTCAGAGTCAATCAATCCGACCAAGTTACCCAAGACAATGCCATGCTTATGCCCCAAACCAGAACGCGGCAAAATCATCGCTGCATATCTCGGATCGGCGAGATGAATCGCCAGTCCAGTGGGTATCAACGCTGTTTCCCCTGCGGCTAATACCAAGGGTTGTTCTATCGCGGCACGTAAATCCAAACCGGCAGACCCTGTTGTTGCATAGGCCGGCGGAGTATCGTGCAAACGGGCATCTAAAATTTTGACATCCACTTCTAAAGTCATGGTATTTCCTTAATGTTGTGAAGTAGCAGGTAACATCTGTGCAATGTGCTGCACAATCGCCCATGCCACCTCTGATTTTTCCATGCGTGGCATCGGATGTTGGCCTGCATCATCTAACAGCACAATTTCATTATCATCAGCTCCCATCGCAGTCTGCGCTAAATTCGCCACCAACAACGGTAACTTTTTCCGTTGTCGTTTCGCTTCGGCAAATTCCAAGACATTACGGCTCTCTGCGGCAAAACCCACACAAAAAGGCGCATCAGGGCGGGCGGCGATGGTAGCTAAAATATCGGGGTTTTCAAGCAAACTCAGGGTGGGTACACCCTCATGCTGTTTTTTGATTTTGTGCTCGTGGTACTCGGCAGGGCGATAATCTGCAACGGCAGCCACCGAAATAAACACATCTTGTCCTGCTAACGACTGTTCCACTGCGGCTAACATCTCACGAGCTTGCCGGACAGCAAGCGTATGCACCCCAACGGGCTCGGTTAACGCCGTTGGGCCAGACACTAATGTGACTTCGGCCCCCGCATCACGACAGGCACGCGCCAAGGCATACCCCATCTTACCGGAGCTGATATTGGTAATACCACGGACAGGGTCGATTGGCTCAAAAGTCGGGCCGGCGGTTAACAACACCTTTTTTCCCGCCAAGATTTTAGGTTGATGACAACCTTGCAACAGATCGAACAGCTGGGCGGCTTCTAACATACGCCCATCCCCCACTTCACCGCAGGCTTGTTCACCATGAGCAGGCCCAAACACTTGCACGCCATCTGCTCGTAACTGTTGCACATTACGTTGATTGGGTGGGTTTTCCCACATCTGACGGTTCATTGCCGGTGCTACAACCAATGGGCAAGTGCGCGCCGCCGCCAGTGTCGAAATCAAATCATCACAGCGTCCCTGTGCCAAACGCGCTAAACAATCAGCAGTGGCCGGTGCAATTAAAAACACATCGGCTTGGCGACTCAGCTCAATATGGGCCATTGCATTCTCTGGCCGTGCATCCCATACATCGGTAAAGACCGGATGTCCTGACAATGCTTGAAAAGTGGTTGGGCTGATAAAATGGGTTGCCGCCTCGCTCATCACCACCCGGACCTGATGCCCTGCCTTCACTAATAAGCGCACCAACTCACAGCTTTTATAAGCGGCAATTCCGCCGGTCACACCAATCAAATAAGACTTTGCCATATTGCACCCCTATTTCTGACATCAAAAAGAAGTCGATTCTAACGCAGCTATTTTGTGCTGATGAGGACTATTGATTTTGTATAGCCAATCACCAAATCTATTATTTGGCATCATCCGTTTGAATTGATGTGGTGATTGTCTTAACTTTATTGGTACAATTAAAAAGTTTGCGCTATTGCGCTTTAAGGCCTGTGATTTCTCATGATTGTGATGCGTCGAATTTCTCTGTCTCTGGGTATAGCGGCTACGGCTCTGATGCTCTGTGTCACGCCTGCGCATGCTGATGAATCAGCAGAAATTGATAAATTGTTGCGGCAGGGGCAAACCGCTCAAGCATTACAACGCGCTAATCAATGGCTGACACAACATCCAAAAGATTTAAAAGTTCGTTTTCGTAAGGGCGTTATTTTAGCCGACCAAGGCCGCTTAAATGAGGCGATTCTACAATTTGCTGAATTAAGCCGCGATCATCCTAACTTGGCCGAGGCACGCAATAATTTAGCCGTGTTGTATGCCGCACGTGGTGAATTTGATAAAGCACAACGCGAATTAGAACAAGCTATTGCTTCTCATCCCGCCTATGCCACAGCACACCGCAATTTAGGTGATCTCTATGAACGGATGGCTAAACAGGCTTACGATAAAGCGTTAAACCTCAATAAAACAGCCCCCTCAGCCACAGAAAATAATTTATCGCGGTTGGCATTGATGCGTGGGTTAGCCAGTGAAAGCAACCCTCCACAAATCGCACGTTTGGCCGCTGCCACGCCAACACCTGCCGCCACTCCACCAGCGAATAAAACTGTTGTAACACCGCCCCCGACCACCACGCCAAGTACAACGGTCAATAATCTGGCGCCATTACTGAAATCACCGCCTGCCCCACCTGCCACGGCAAAAGCTGAAGCGCCTGCAGTAAAAGCAGAACCCGCGAAGACCGAACCTGCCAAAGTTGAACCTAAACCCACAGCAGTAAAACCGAGTGCAGAACCTGCTACTCCAGCCGTAAATCCCGCACAGCAAGCAGAAGAGCAAGCTGCGATTGCTGCATTAAGAGCATGGGCAGACGCATGGGCGGCAAAAGATGTGAATCGTTATTTAACTTTCTATGCCCCAGCGTTCCGTACGCCTAAAGGTGAAAGTCGTTCGGCATGGGAGGCCAGTCGGCGGGTAAGAATTGATAAACCAGGGCAAATAGAAGTTGAAATTTTGCAACCTGTCGCGAAAACTATTGCAAAAGACCAAGTTGAAATTCGTTTCCGTCAACGCTATCGCTCATCCACTTTCTCTGCCAACAGTGCAAAATCAGTGCTGATGACTCGTCAGGCTGGAAAATGGCAGATTCTTGAAGAATCCGTAGGACGCTAATGTTGAGAATTGCCCCTCTTATCCATTTCTTTGTCTTGCTGTGGATTGCGGTCTTTGCCGCGCCGGTTGGCTCGATGAGCGCGTTGCCAATGGATGTTATCCGCACCATACGCGAAGAACCCAACTTGCAAGGTGAAGGTAGCTCGAGCAATCTCGAAGCACTGGTAGTCCAAAGCCTAAAATCCATTCGGCAACAACGGTTTGATGATGCACTTGATCTGATCGATCGGGCATTAGATATCAACCCTTCTTTCCGCTTGGCGCAAATGATTAAGGGCGATTTGTTGCTGGCGCGGGCGCGTCCATTAGAAAGTTTGGGAAATGTCAGCGATGCCCCACCCGACGCAGTAGAAGACCTGCGGCGTGAAGCATTTGTGCGGCTCGCACGTTACGAGGCCCCGCCTCCAGTCAACTTGGTCCCCGATGCACTGTTAGAACTGTCACCTCAACAAAAATATGCAGTATTGGTTGATACAGGTCGCTCCCGCGTCTATCTGTTTGAAAATCGCGATGGCAACCCACGCTATATCAGTGATTACTACGTCACCATCGGTAAGTTAGGGACAGAAAAACAAAAAGAGGGCGATAAACGTACCCCTTTAGGGGTTTACCATGTCACCCGCAGCCTCGACCCCGATACCCTGCCTGATCTGTATGGCGATGGTGCCTACCCTATCAATTACCCCAATGCGCTCGACCGTAAATTTGGCCGCACTGGATATGGGATTTGGTTGCACGGTTCGCCCAGCGATACTTACAGCCGTCCACCACAGGCCAGTGATGGCTGTGTTGTCCTGACCAATCCTGACATCGTCGATCTCGGAAAACGCATCCAAGTTGGTTTTACACCTGTGGTAATTGCCCCAAAAGTCAACTGGGTCAAAATGTCCGAACGTGAGATTTTACGCCGTGAGTTACAAGAGCAAATTGAAACATGGCGCCAAGATTGGGAAAGTCGTGATATGGGACGTTATTTGTCGCATTATGCCGAACAGTTCTGGAGTGATGACGGCAATTTCAGCCAATGGCGCGAACAAAAACAACGGGTCAACCAAGGGAAATCGTGGGTTAAAGTTGAACTCAGCAATCTGAGCATTCTCCGCTATCCAGCAGCACAACCGATGGTTGAAGTAAGCTTTGACCAAAATTATCAAAGTAACAACCTCAAACAGGTAACTCGCAAACGTCAGTATTGGGTGAAACAAGATCAAGACTGGAAGATTGTTTATGAGGGCGCTGGTTAAACTCAACCCCATCAGACAAACGGCCCGCCATCGCGAGCCGTTTTTTTATGCTCAACTTACTGCGTTTATTTCTTCACTTGGGCTTGTGCTGCAGCAGGTGTTGCCGCAGGGGTGGCGGCAGCCGGTTTAACAGCGGCAGGTGCTGCGGCAGGTTTGCCCACGGACAGTTCAGCCTTCATTTTCTCAATGGATTTTTTCCCAAAGCCATCTACTTTTTCCAAGTCTTCGAGGCTTTTGAAAGGACCATTTTTGCTGCGGTAGTCAATAATCGCTTTTGCTTTCGCTGGCCCAATCCCTGTCACGCTTTCTAACTGTGCTTGGTTAGCAGTGTTGAGATCAACAGCGGCCCAAGCGGACTGAAAAGCGCATGCGGCAACCAGCATCAAAAACCATTTTTTCACGATGTACTCCTCAAAAATGCCATTCATAAACTGAACAGTGGACAAACGGGATGAATTGCAATACATATCATGCCCAAGGCGTAATTTAGCGTTTAGCACGATGTTTTGCAATCCTTATTGCATGATAAATTCCAAAACAATCTTTGATCCAATATAACCCAACAACAACACCACACTACCGCCGAGTGTCCATTGAGCGGCATAGCGACCACGCCAGCCATAGCGCACACGACCAGCCAATAGCGTGGCAAAAGTCAGCCATGCACAAAGTGATAAGACATTTTTATGATTGAAGGTAAACGGGCGATGGAAAATATATTCAGAAAACAGCGCCCCAGACAGCACGGTAAGGCTGAGTAAGAAAAACCCGCTCCACAACACACGGAATAACAGCTTTTCCAGTGTTAACAGCGGCGGGACGTGTTGTAAAAACCGCATACCACGTTTTTGATGCAACAGTCGCTCTACCGTCAACATCAATACAGCTAACAACGCCGCAAGGGTAAACAGGCTATAAGCAAATAGCGCCACTAAGACATGCAAGGCAAAAGGCAGCGAGGGGGGTAGGTGGGGGAGGGGAGCCGCAGGCAGGACAATCCCCAACAACACACCAAGGGCTGCGGACAGAAACAACAGAATCTGCACCCCTTCAAGGCGGTGGAAAAACGCTGTCACCCAATAAATCAATACCACTAACCACATCACTAATGAAATCGATTGGCCCACGCCAAGGTGCATCCACCAACTTTCATCACCGGCACCAAGACTCAGCGCATGACTGAACAATGCCGCCGCTAAAGTGGTTTGTTCGGCCAGCCGCATACTGGCGGTCAGCGGTTGGCGTTGTCCTTGCCAGCGGACAAAAAAGTAGCGGCTCATTAAGAGATATAACAAGGCTGCCGCAGCAGCCAACAAGGTAAAAGCAGAAAAAGGCATAGTGACAACCAGCAGCCAGCCAACTGCGCGCGGTGAAATGCGGCGGCATTTTGGCCTATGGGTTAAAATAGAAACTTTGCCAAGTCTATACCAAACCCTTCTGGCGTTGGCATCTCACGAAGGACATTCCCGATGCTCGACAATCTGACAAACCGACTTTCCGGCGTCATTAAAACGTTACGAGGCCATGCGCGCCTTACCGAAGACAATATCGCCGATGCCATGCGTGAAGTACGCATGGCGCTTTTAGAAGCCGATGTTGCCTTACCCGTAGTGAAAAATTTTGTTGCCAGCGTAAAAGAACGCGCACTGGGTCAGGAGGTGATGGGCAGCCTGACACCAGGTCAAGCCATTATCGGCGTGGTGCATGAAGAACTGGTCAAGCTGATGGGGGCACAAAACGATGCTCTGAATTTGGCTGCCGTTCCACCAGCCATTATCTTGATGGCAGGTTTGCAGGGTGCCGGTAAAACCACCACTGTCGGTAAACTTGCCAAACTACTCAAAGAAAAACACAAGAAAAAAGTGTTGGTGGTGTCGGCAGACGTCTATCGCCCAGCGGCGATTGAACAGTTACAAACCCTCGCCAAACAGCTCGATGTCGAGTTTTTCCCCTCAGATCCAAGCCAGAAGCCTGTCGCGATTGCACTGGCCGCAGTTGATCATGCTAAACGGCATTTCTTTGACGTGTTATTAGTCGATACCGCCGGCCGTTTGGCGATTGATGCAGCAATGATGGAGGAAATCAAAGCCCTTCATGCCGCGTTAAATCCGGTGGAAACCCTGTTTGTGGTTGATGCCATGCAGGGTCAAGATGCGGTGAATACGGCACAGGCGTTTAACGAAGCCTTGCCATTAACCGGTGTGGTATTAACCAAACTCGATGGTGACTCGCGTGGTGGGGCGGCGCTCTCGGTGCGCCATGTCACCGGCAAACCGATTAAATTTATTGGTGTTGGCGAAAAATTAACCGGTTTAGAACCATTCCATCCAGAACGGATGGCCAGCCGTATTTTGGGCATGGGTGATGTGCTGTCGCTGATCGAAGACGTGCAAAAAGGCATGGATCAGGCCGAAGCGCTCAAGATGGCAAAGAAGCTGAAATCGGGTAAGGGTTTCGACCTTGAAGATTTCAAAGCCCAAATCCAACAGATGCGAAAAATGGGCGGTATGGTCAGTTTGATGGAAAAAATGCCCGGCCAGCTAGGCCAACTCGCCAAAGGGGTGCAAGGTGCTGAAGCGGATAAAGCAGTCAACCGCATCGAGGGCATTATCAATTCGATGACCCGAGAAGAACGTGCCAAACCCGATTTAATTAAAGCCAGCCGTAAACGCCGGATCGCTGCGGGCAGCGGGGTCACCGTGCAAGAGGTCAACCGTCTGTTAAAGCAGTTTGAAGAAACTCAAAAAATGATGAAGCAGTTTACTGCTAAAGGCGGTATTTCTAAGTTAATGCGTGGAATGAAAGGCATGCTGCCAGGCATGTAAGGCGATGAATTCATCTGTTGCAAAGACCCATCCAATGTGGGATGTGGTGGTATTAACCGAAGCACGCTATCTGGTTGAAGAAAAAGACGATTGGTATAGCCGCCAACTCCATGCCGAAGATCGCTATGTCGTCGAGGCATTGCAGGCCTTAGGGTTGCGTGTGATACGCCGCGATTGGGCAGACCCTGCGAATACTTCAGGGGATGCACAAAGTTTGTTATTCCGTAGCACATGGGATTACTTCGACCGCTTTGCGACCTTCTCACCGTGGCTTGAACAGGTGTCACAACAATGCCAGCTGTTTAATCCAGCACCATTGCTGCGTTGGAATGTCGATAAACACTATTTGGCTTATCTACAAACCGCTGGTGTGCGAATTGTCCCCACCCATTTTATCGAGGTCGGTGACCCACACACCTTGGCCGATCAGTTGGCACTGTTTGACGATGAGCAATGGATTCTCAAGCCGGCGGTATCAGGTGCAGCACGCCATACCTATCGTTTTCATCGTCAACAGGTGGCGGATTACCAAGCTATTTACGCCGAACTGATTGCACATGAAAGCCTGCTGTTACAGCCCTTCCAACACGCTATCACCGAGCAAGGCGAGCTGTCGATTATTGTAATTGATGGCAAAGTCACCCATGCCATTCGCAAAACGGCTAAGGCAGGTGATTTCCGCGTACAAGACGATCATGGCGGTACAGTGCACCCCCACGAAGCCACAGCAGAGGAAATAGCCTTTGCCCAAGCAGCAGTTGCCGCAGTGCCCTTTGATGTGGTGTACGCACGGGTGGATGTGATTCGCGATAACCACGGCCAGTTGGCGGTGATGGAACTGGAAATGGTCGAGCCAGAATTATTCTTCCGCTATTGCCCTGCTGCGGCTGAACATCTTGCTCGTGCCGTACACCGCCGTTTGCAAGCGATGTAAGACGTTATTTTTTCTTTTGATAAAAAGTCGATTCTGATGATGACTCCTCATACTTTAACTGCGCTTTCTCCTCTTGATGGTCGTTATGCCGCCAGCGGCGAAGCACTGCGCCCTATTTTCAGTGAATATGGCCTGATGAAATTCCGCGTCCAAGTGGAGTTGGAATGGCTGAAAATGTTGGCAGCCGAACCAGCAATCAGCGAAATTGCGCCTTTCTCTGCCGAAACGCTGCAAGAAATTGATGCCTTGATTGCCGGCTTTAGCGTAGCCCATGCCGAGGCAGTAAAAGCCATTGAAGCGCGGACCAACCACGATGTGAAAGCCATTGAATATTGGCTGAAAGAACGTTTGTCAGGCAACCCAGAAGTGGTCGCTGCCAGTGAGTTCATTCACTTTGCTTGTACATCAGAAGACATTAACAATCTGTCGCATGGTTTGATGTTGAAAGCGGCCCGTGATGAAGTGGTGCTGCCAACACTTGATGCGACGATCACCAAATTAACCGAGCTGGCCCATCAGTTTGCCGATGTGCCAATGATGGCACGCACCCACGGTCAACCTGCCACCCCTTCGACCATGGGCAAAGAGCTGGCGAATGTTGTCTATCGCCTACAGCGTCAACGCCAACAAATTGCCCAACAAGACATGCTAGGCAAAATCAACGGCGCAGTGGGTAACTTTAATGCCCATTTAGCCGCTTATCCTGATGTGGAATGGGAAGGCTTGGCACAACGCTTTGTTGAAGGGCTGGGTTTAACCTACAACCCTTACACCATTCAAATTGAACCTCACGACTATATGGCGGAATTCTTCCATCTGTTGTCGCGTGTCAACACCATTTTGATTGACCTAGCGCGGGATATTTGGGGTTATATTTCCCTTGGCTACTTCAAACAGAAAGTGGTTGCAGGTGAAGTTGGTAGTTCGACCATGCCACACAAAGTCAATCCGATTGATTTTGAAAATGCCGAAGGGAATTTCGGTTTGGCCAATGCCCTGCTGTTGCATTTAGCAGAAAAATTACCTGTCAGCCGTTGGCAGCGTGATTTAACCGATTCGACCGTATTGCGTAATATGGGTGTGGCAGTCGGTTATAGCGCCTTAGGCTTTAAAGCTTTGATGCGTGGTTTGAATAAGCTCGAGATTAACCCGCCGGCTTTGGCAGCCGATCTCAATCAAGCATGGGAGCTATTAGCTGAGCCAATTCAAACTGTTATGCGTCGTTATGGTGTAGAAAACCCTTACGAGCAATTAAAAGAATTAACCCGTGGTCGCGATGGCATTACCCAACAAACGTTGGCAAGTTTTATCCAAAGTCTGGCCATTCCCGAGGCAGAAAAACAGCGTTTGTTAGCGTTGTCTCCTGCTGAATATTTGGGAAAAGCGACAGAATTGGCACGCCGCATTTGATTTGCTTTTTGTTTCAAAGTGAAAAAACCGCCGTCAAAGGCGGTTTTTTCATTGTCTTGCAATGCACAATACCGCTAATCTCTCGCCTTATGCCATATTTTTTAGAGGCTTGTACGCTATGAAATGGTTTTCTCGTCTCAGTGTTCGTTGGAAACTCCAGCTAGGGTTTTTCCTAGTTACGATGATTACCACTGTCTACAACCGTGTATTAGCGGTGTATGAACTTGACAATATGATTGATATTGCTCGACAAGGTGGGGCGTCATTAAGTTTGATTGCTTCTTTAGAAGCAGAACGCCAACAATGGATTATCCATGCCATCTGGGAGTCAGGTTTAGAGTTTGCCGTGCAATTTGTGGTGATTGGTTTAGCAGCACGTTTATTTGTGCAACCGATTTTGGCACTACGTGATGCCTTAGCTGCCATGCAAAAAGGCGATTTAACCCATGCAGTCCCTGCTACAGCAGAAGATGAGGTGGGCGAGCTTCAAGTCAGCTTTGAAGTCATGCGGCAAAAAATGGCAGCAATTCTGGGGCAGATCGAAGACAGTGGCCGCCAAGTCAATCAATCGGCCTATCAAGTCACCACCCTTGCGCGTGAAATTGCTGAAGTCAGCGAAAAAGAAGAACAACGTTCGTCAGAAGTCAGCGCCGCCACCAAAAGTTTGCAGGCCATTGCCAGTCAAGTGTTAGAACAAGCACAGCAAGCAGCAAGTCGCGCTATTGAGTTAGAAAACCGTGGCAGGGAAGGGATTGAGTCGGTCGAGCGCAACATTGATGGCCTAGAACAAACATCACAACAGGTCGCTACTGCGTCACAGCGAATTGCCGAACTCGAAGCCAGCACAAGTCAAATCAACGACATTATCTCAACCATTAAAGAAATTGCTGGTCAGACCAATCTGTTGGCGTTAAATGCAGCGATTGAGGCAGCACGAGCAGGGGAATTAGGGCGTGGTTTTGCGGTAGTGGCAGATGAAGTACGAAAATTGGCCGAGCGTTCCACGTCGTCTGCGGAAGAAGTCAACCGGATTATCACGTCTCTTAATGAGAGTGTGGTTCAGGTCACTGATTCCATGCACTCAGTGGTGGAAGGCGTGCAGAATAGCCGTGAGGTTGCCGCGTCAACAGTGGCCGTGATTGAAAATATGGTTGGTGAAATTGCGCGCACAGCCGAAGGAAGTCGTCATATCACGGGTGCCAGTGAAGAACAAATGCGCGAGTTCGACCGTCTAGAGGAAACACTGGCGGCTCTGTTTACTACCTTGCGTGAATCGTCTTCTAAAGTGGCGACCACAGCCAGCATTGGCGATACGATTTTCCGTATTAGTGAGCAGCTCAATCAAACCATGGCCGGTTTTGTCTTAGACCGCAAAGTCAAAGCACAACCCGCCAACCATGAAAAACGCCGCCATCCTCGTTCAGATACGCCGCTATTGGCGCGGGTACTTCATCATGGGGAAAATGTTGAAGCAGCCACTTTGGATTTAAGTATTTCTGGCATTCGAATTGCCAGTATTGCCGAATTAAAAAGCGACGAGCCAGTCAAGCTAGAATTGTTCTTGCCACAACAGTCTTTAGACGCCTATCAAAACCAAAAACCACTGCAATTAGATGGCAAAGTGGCTTGGGCTCAACCCGCAAAAAACATTGGAGATTCCAATATTTACGGCTTACAGTTTTCTAAATTGACCTCGGCACAAGAAGCTGCCTTGCGTGCATGTTTGGCGTTTTATCATCGTCCGGTTGAATTCCAGTAACAACAAAAATCACATTTTTATTTAGTTTGCTATTGCCTTCAGTAGATATTTTGGCTTTAATTAGACGGTGATAGTTTTATGACTCTCTTGCGAAGGAAAATACGATGTCCGCAAACTTAGAAAATCTGGTAGAACAAATCAGAGAATTGTCTTTGGAAGATGCTTTATCCGTTGAAAAAGAACTGAAAGCACATATTGAAGAGCGTCGTCTGCAAAGCCGCCGTCAAGTGCTGGCTCAGATTAATCAGCTGATGAATATCGCGGGTTTGAGCACCGATGATTTGGCTCGTTTGGATAATGGCCGTCGTTTAAGCGATGAAACTCGCGCACCGGTTAAACCAAAATACCATCATCCAACCGATCCTTCCGTGACTTGGACTGGCCGTGGTCGTTCGCCATTATGGATGGTGCACTGGGAAGAACAAGGTCGTTCACGCGATGATTTGCTGATTAAATAATTTCAGCGTATCAAGCCAATCAAACCGCTGCCTCGTGCAGCGGTTTTTTTTAACCAAAAAACCAATAACACACCGCAATAGCCGCGAGCACACCACATAAATCAGCGAATAAAGCACAAGGAATAGCATGGCGAGTGTAACGAACCCCCACGGCACCAAAATAAACAGCCAATACATAAAAAGTGGTTTCGGTGCTGCCTTGGATCACCGCCGCTAATCGAGCAGGAAAACTATCGACTCCAAAATTTTTCATGGTTTCAATCATCATGGCACGTGCTCCACTGCCTGAAAACGGTTTAATCAATGCAGTGGGTAAGGCATCAACAAAACGAATATCACCATTAAAAAGCGTTACAACATAACGGATACCACTGAGTGCCCAATCTAATGCACCACTGGCGCGCAATACCCCAATCGCAGCCAACATCGCGACTAAATACGGCAACAGTTGGATCGCTATTTCAAAACCACCCTTCGCACCTTCAATAAAAGCATCATAAACCGCTATTTTTCGGTAAAAAGCATAGGATAAAAATCCTAACAGAATGGAAAATAAGACCAGATTACCTGTTAATGAGGAGACTTCTGTTAATAAAGCCGCCGGCAGGGTGGCTAAGCTTGACATTAACATCGCGAGTACCGCACCGATAGCCAAAACATATCCCCACATCACCCAGTCAAATTTCAGCCGTTGCACCACGGCAACCGCGAATAATCCTGCTAGGCTAGAAGCACTGGTGGCCAATAAAATGGGGAGAAATACAGCAGCAGGATCCGCCGCCCCTTGCTGAGCGCGATAGACAAAAATGGTGACCGGCAATAAGGTCAAAGAGGATGCGTTCAGCACCAGAAATAAAATTTGTGCATTGGTGGCTGTGTCGGGTGTCGGGTTCAGTTCTTGTAATGCACGCATGGCTTTTAAGCCAATTGGGGTGGCTGCATTATCCAGCCCCAACACATTGGCCGCACAGTTCATGGTTAAAAATCCCAGTGCCGGATGTCCATTGGGCACTTCTGGCATCAAGCGGCGAAAGAGGGGCGCTAATACCCGCGCTAACGCATTCATTAGGCCAGCCCGCTCAGCGATCATTAAAAACCTCATCCACAACGCTAAGCTACCGGCCAGCGCAATACAAATTTCAATACTGGTTTTTGCCATATCGAATAGGGCAGTCATCATCCGCGCAAACACCTCGGCATCGCCCTGCCACCAGTTAGCGAGAGCGGCAATCGCCGCGAGCAAAAAAAATACTGGCCACAAAATATTTAACATGATGTGGTTTTTCCTAATGTAAAAATGTTTAGTTTTTGTCTAGAACAAAATATGATGTAATGACTCAAATCTCAGATAGAGCCCCTGTTGAACGAGGGGAATTGTCCCACAACACGACCACGCTGCGGGTGGGTGATAACAAGGAGTACAGCGGTGCATATTGCGATTATTGGTACAGGGATGGCGGGGTTAACCGCAGCCCGAGCATTAGACGAAGCCGGTTTACAAGTCACCGTATTTGAAAAAGGCCGTGGTTTGGGAGGGCGGTTGAGTACCCGCCGAGGTGAAACCGGACAATTCGATCATGGTGCAGCCTTCTTTACCGTACGGCATCCCGCTTTTATTACAGAAGCTGCCGCTTGGCGTGAAGAAGGTGCCGTAGAAGTATGGCCCGGTAAATTAGTTCACCTCACCCAGCGCGGTCTTGAGGCGGCCTATCCTGACGACCGCTACGTCAGCGTACCCGGTATGAGTGCCTTAGGACGATTTTTGGCTGAAGGATTACATTGCCAGCGTGGGCATCGAGTACAACAGATCGAACCCACCGGCAGTAATTGGCGCGTGTTTCTCGATGACGGCAGCACACACAGCTTCGATGGCCTTATTTTAGCCATCCCCGCCCCACAAGCCGTCGCCTTACTTTCAGGTGTGCATCATTTTGCGGGAGACATTGAGCAAAACGTCCAGATGACTGCGTGTTGGAGTTTATTGGCACAAAGCGAAGCCAAACCAGCGTTTGATGCGGCATTTATTGATAATGACAGTCCATTGGCGTGGGTGGCGCATGAGGTCAGCAAACCGGGCCGACATGACAGCCTCAACTGGGTGGCCCACAGTCGCGGCGATTGGGCAGAACAACATCTCCACCATGCCACGGACTGGGTGCAAGCCACGTTAACCGCTGCTATGCAGCATGTGGTGCAAGGGCCAGTCGAAGCGGTTGCGGTACACCGTTGGCGTTATGCCCGAACGGCACGCGCATTAGGCCAAACTTGCCTATTTGATCGTGCTTTGCGTTTGGGCATTGCGGGTGATTGGTGTTTAGGTGACCGAGTGGAACATGCTTTCTTATCCGGTCAGGCAGTCGCACAAGCTTTGTTAACCAGTGACTAACACCCCGCTTAACTGGCGGCGGTATCGTCATCTTCCGCTAACAAACGCGCAGCACGCGATTTTTTACGTTTCGGTTGTGGTTGTGCTGCGCGGGCGGCAGCCTCTGCCTCGCGCTGGGCTTGAATCTCTTGGCTGATGCGTTCCCAATCTTGCGGCGTTTCCAAACTAATACGACCTATTCGCCCATCGCGGAAATCGGTTAGCAAGCGTTCTGCTGCTTTCTGGGCATCCACTCTACCGCCGGCGCGGACGGTGCCCATGCGGCGGCCAATTTGCTCGAACAGCTCAAAATCCGTCGTTGCCAGTTCAGCCAATTGGTAGCGTTCACGCAAAGCGTCTGGATAACGCTGGGCCAATACGGTCAATAAACTGAGGGTCACCCCTTCCTCGTCTAAGGCATTGCGCCCAATGGCACCACTTGCTGCCAACATATCGCCACAGAAGGGGTGCTCAATTTTTGGCCACAACATACCGGGGGTATCCCACAAAGTGACGTTTTCATCGAGTTCCACCCGCTGTTGTGTTTTGGTAATAGCAGGCTCATTACCGGTTTTTGCCACTTTGCGGCCAGTGAGGGTGTT
Organism: Aquaspirillum sp.; assembly: GCF_055136605.1. Taxonomy (NCBI): domain Bacteria; kingdom Pseudomonadati; phylum Pseudomonadota; class Betaproteobacteria; order Neisseriales; family Aquaspirillaceae; genus Aquaspirillum; species Aquaspirillum sp. The sequence goes on from NZ_JBSQVP010000032.1 coordinate 20,024, forward strand.
AATCAAAGTGGATTTTCCGACGTTAGGAATACCACAAATAATCAAACGGAGTGGCTTATCAAAACTAGCACGATGCGGCGCCAAACTGCGACTGGCTTCTAAAATCCGTCGTGCAGGTGCGCGCTCGTGATAGTCCAGCCCGATGGCTTGGGTTTTTTCATGCGAGGCAAACCAATGTAGCCATTGTTGAGTCACACTTGGATCGGCGAGGTCTTGCTTATTTAAGACTTTCAGCAAAGGCTTTCGGCCTAACACCAATTCTTCCAACATCGGGTTAGAAGATGAACGGGGTAGGCGAGCATCTACCATTTCAATCACCACATCGGTATCAGATAAACGCTCGTGAAAGGCCTTGCGTGCCTTGTGCATGTGGCCAGGAAACCATTGAATCACGGGGACTTGCTCCGAAAAATGATGCGATTTTAACGGTTTAGACTCAATTCAGGAGAATTTTAATGGTTGTTGTTCCGGCTTCTTATCAACGTAGCCTGTGTTGGTTTCGGCGAGATTTGCGTGATTTTGACCACGCTGCGCTATGCCATGCCTTACAACAAAGCGAACAAGTGCTGTGTGTCTTTGTATTTGATAGCACTATTTTGGCCAGCTTACCCAGAGATGACCGGCGGGTTTCGTTTATTTGGCACGCGGTGGCTGAGCTCGATCAGGCCTTGCGACAACAGGGGTCTGCGCTCTGTGTGGTGCATGGTGATGCGAAAACAGAAATTCCCCGCCTCGCTGCCCACTACCAAGCCCAAGCGGTATTCTGTAATCATGATGATGACCCCTCAGCAATCGCCCGTGACCATGCGGTTGCACAAACGCTCGCCACGCAAGGTTGTGCTTTTTTTGATGCTAAAGACCATGTGATTTTTGAACGGGCAGAGCTGCTCACTCAAGCTGGCAAGCCTTTCAGCGTTTTTACCCCTTATAAAAATAGCTGGTTAAAAAACATCAATACTGAATTTTTACAAAGCTATCCGGTGGAACACTATCGCAGCGCACTGTGGCAACAACCGCATGTGCCTCCGCTGCCGAGTGTGGCTGATTTGGGTTTTGTGGCCTGTGATTTCGTTGCACTGCATATCAAAACAGGGATGCGTGGAGGGGAACAGCTATGGGCCGACTTCCTACCGCGAATGTCGCTTTATAAACAAGCCCGTGATTTTCCTGCGGTAAAAGGGGTGTCCTATTTATCTGCCCATGTCCGTTTTGGCACAGTCTCTATCCGACAACTGGCACGCACCGCATTTGAGCATGGCGGCGAAGGGGCAGAGGGCTGGTTAAATGAGTTAATTTGGCGTGATTTTTATCAACAAATTCTCTACCACCGCCCCGATGTCGCCAGCGGACACAGTTTTAAAGCAGAGTATGAGGGTTTGGTTTTCCCGGGAGAGGAAGCGCATTTTGTTGCGTGGTGTGAAGGGCGGACGGGCTACCCGATTGTCGATGCTGCGATGCGCCAGTTGCAACAAGTGGGTTGGATGCACAACCGCCTGCGGATGATTACCGCCAGCTTTTTGGTGAAAGATTTGCTCATCGATTGGCGAAAGGGTGAAGCACACTTTGCCCGCTGGTTATTAGACTATGACCTTGCCGCTAATAACGGTGGTTGGCAATGGGCGGCATCGACTGGCTGTGATGCACAACCCTATTTCCGCATTTTCAACCCAGTCACCCAATCACAAAAATTCGACCCGAAAGGACAATTTATTCGCCGTTATGTGCCTGAATTAGCCAATTTAGATGACAAGGCCATTCATGCACCGTGGCAGGCCAAACAACTGCCCTTGGGTTTCCGCTTAGGGCGCGATTACCCTCACCCCATTGTTGACCATGCCGCCCAGCGTTTGCGGGCTCTGGCGTTATTCGAGCGGGGTTGAGGTTGGCAAAATATAGTCGTTGACAGCTATGGCCATCTCTGGCGCCTCAAAAAAGCTTTGCAAAATCGCCTGCGCCGCCACTTGGTCGAGCGCAGGTTTTTGCTTGCGCCCACGCACGCCAACCTCTTTTAACAAAGCCTCAGCCACTAATGAACTGTGGCGTTCATCCACCAAAAAAACCGTCAAGCCAAACCGCCCCTCAAGCCGCCGCGCAAAGCGTACAGCCAAACGAGTCATCTCGTGTGGTGTGCCATCGGCATGTGTGGGTAGGCCAACCACAAGGGCGTTGGGTTGCCATTCTGCGATTAAGTTTGCAATACGTTGAAAACGGGGCTCGGTTTCTGCCCCGTGCAAGGTTTCAAGGGGATGAGCAATGCCCACTAGGGTATCGCCAGTGGCAATACCAATCCGTTGTTCACCAAAATCAAATGCCAAGACACCGCCGCTCACCTGCATTAGGCGTGCCCCACTTGATCGGATAACGACAACATATCAATGCCTAACAACGACATGGCTGCATTAAAACGATGTTCTGAGGGTAAATCGAAAATCAAGTCTAAATCGGCGGGTGCTTCGACACTTAACCACGCATTTTGCGCCAGCTCATGCTCCAATTGCCCCGCATCCCAGCCTGAATAACCTAAACATAAGAACAAGCGTTCTGGCCCACCGCCTTCAACCATCACATTAAGAATGTCGCGTGAAGTCGTTAGGGCGGTTCGTTCGGTAACTTGCAGACTGGATTGCCATTCACCGGCGGGTTGATGCAAGACAAACCCCCGATCTGTTTGCACGGGGCCACCAAAATAAACGGGCAGATTCTCCCACTCGGGACGACCGAGATGCAGCCCCACTTGTTCAAATAATACAGACAGCGTCATTTCTGAGGGCCGGTTTAATACCACGCCCATCGCGCCATTCTCTGTATGTTCACACAGATAGACCACGCTTTTTGCAAAGAGCGGGTCGGTCATATTTGGCATCGCAATCAAAAAATGATTGGCAAGAGAAAAGGTGGACATAGTGACATAACCTGTTTTTAAGTTGATGGCGCGGCGATAGACAACACAGACCCCGCCGCCAGTTTCGGCAAAGCCTGCCAAGTATTCACCAAACAAGCTTGGGTCAGCTCGGTGAATTCTATCTTGCGTAAATCCGCAAGCTCAGCAGCAAAACGCCGTATATTAGCAGGTTGATTAACCTGACCTTGTGCCCATTGTGGCGCCATATCCGGCGCATCGGTTTCTAACACCACAGCCGACAATGGCAAATGGCTGGCCAAGCGACGAATCCGTTGCGAACCACTAAAAGTCATCGCTCCACCAAAGCCCAGTTTAAACCCTAACTGTAAAAACACCTCGGCTTGCTGTTCGCTACCGTTAAAAGCATGAGCAATTCCCCCTACTACCGGATAGCGACGCAGATATTTTAACACTCGATCGACAGCACGCCGGCTATGTAACAACACGGGGAGTTGATGTTGCTGTGCCAACTGTAATTGCTGCACAAAAACCCATTCTTGTTCTTCCGCCCCATCTTGCCCATGATAAAAGTCCAAACCGATTTCCCCCACTGCACACGCCTGCCCCGATTGCAGCGCCTCGGCAATCTGCGTTAACTGTTGTGCATTGTCTGCCCGACAACCGACGGCTAAGGGATGCAAACCATACGCAACGGCGCAACCATAACGCTGGTGCAGCCACTGTTGGCGTGCAAAGTTGGCGGCACTGACAGCAGGAATCACAATTTGCCTGACATCCGCTGCCCACGCCGCAGACATTACCGCTGCATGTTGAGAAAAAAGGCTCTCTGCATCAAGATGGCAGTGGGTATCAATAAGAAAAATCGGCGGCATCATTCGCCCCATCCGGCATGTGAGGAAGACATTATGCCCATCCATCTAAATTTAACGTGTTCCTTGGCAAATTTGGCCCAAGAGGTCGAGTTGCCCGCCACTGTCCGACAACAGTTGGGGTATATGCTGTTTAACGAACACCTGCCATTGAGTTTGAGTGATAGCCGTGGTCGCATGTGTTATGTCAATCAGGCGTTTTGTCATCTCAGTGGCTATCGTCGTGACGAGTTGTTAGGGCGTTCTTATCGTATCCTGCGCTCGGGTTTACATTCCCCCGATGTATTTCGAACCTTGTGGGAAACGCTTAGTGCCGGCGCCAGCTGGCACGGTCAGTTAGCCAATCGCAGTAAAAACGGCCAATTATTTCACCTACAGCTGCATATTTTCCCCTTTTTTGACAGTGAAGGCGAAATTGGCTATGCCGCCATTGGGTCGGATATCACCTCATTAATTCGACAACGGCAATCGGCAGTACAAGCCCAACTGCGTAGCGCCAAGCTGTTAGATCAGATTATTGAAGATGGGCCAGTGCCAACCTTTGTGCTTGATTTAAGCCATACCATCACACATTGGAACCGCGCCTGTGAATACATCACCGGTTTTAGTGCCAAAGAGATGGTTGGCACACAAAAACAATGGCAACCGTTTTACCCTCAACCACACCTAGTGTTAGCTGATTTGATTATTGAAGGTTTACCCTTGGATGAATCGAATGGCTTGTATATCAAAGGCCGGCGTTATTCTTCCGTGATTGAAGGCGCGTATGAAGCTGAAGGATTTTTCCGGCACCTTGGCCCCGCCGGTCGTTGGTTATTTCTCACTGCTGCTCCGTTGTTCGACACCGATGGTTATCTCATTGGTGCGATTGAAACTTTGCAAGATGTCACTGAACGCAAACAAGCCGAACAAGCGTTAACCCGCGCTCATAGTGAATTGGAGTATTTAGTTGAACAACGGACAAAACAACTCAGTGTCGCCAAGTCGGAATTAGAAAAAGACATCGTGCGCCGTAAAGCCTCCGAGAATGAATTGCGGCGGCGGAATGAAGAATTAACCAAACTGAACGGATTACTGCGAGAGGCACAGCAGCAGCTTTTACAGTCTGAAAAAATGGCATCCATTGGCCAACTCGCCGCCGGTGTTGCCCATGAAATCAACAATCCAGTCGGTTATATCCAATCGAATTTAGCTTCATTGGGACGCTATTTAGAGGATTTGTTCGCGATTATTGATAGCCTAGAACAATGCCTCTCGGCCCTTCCCTTAGATCATCCGGTGGCAGAAACAGCGCGGGCAGTGTGCACAGACAAAGATTTGGTGTACCTACGAGCCGACTTACCCGATTTATTACGCGAGTCGAATGAAGGGGTGATTCGAGTGCGCAAAATTGTGCAGGACTTAAAGGATTTTTCTCGGATTGATCGGGCCCAAAGTTGGGAAAAAGTCGATTTACACCAAGGGCTGAATAGTACGCTGAATATCGCTCATAACGAAATCAAATATAAAGCCGATGTGATCCGTCATTATGGTGATATTCCATTGGTGGAATGTGTGCCGTCGCAGTTAAACCAAGTGTTTATGAATTTATTGGTTAATGCAGCCCATTCGATGGACGGCAACAAACGCGGCCAAATCACCGTTACCACGCGTTTATTCGATCTGCAGCACGTCGCCATTGAAATTCAGGACAGTGGCTGTGGCATTCCAAAAGAACTACAAACCCGAATTTTCGATCCTTTTTTCACCACCAAACCAGTCGGCCAAGGGACAGGTCTAGGTCTGTCGTTATCGTTTGGAATTATTCAAAACCATCATGGTCGGATCGAATTAGAAAGTGAAGCCGGCATAGGCAGCCTATTCAGAATTATCCTACCCATCAACCAAGCAATGATAGAGGAACCGCCTCATGTCTAATTTTACGGTGTTATGTGTCGATGATGAAGCCAATATTCTGTCTGCCTTACGGCGGCTCTTTCGGCCCACGGGTTATCGTTTATTGACCGCACAAAGCGGTGCCGAAGGCTTGGCGATCCTCGAACAGGAACAAGGGCAGGTTGATGTGGTGATTTCCGACATGCGGATGCCGGAAATGGACGGCGCGACTTTTTTAGCAGAAGTGTTACGCCGCTGGCCAAACACGTTGCGCATGTTACTCACTGGGTATTCTGATCTCAATTCGACCGTATCGGCGATTAACCAAGGTGAAATTTACCGCTATTTAGCCAAACCGTGGAACGATCAAGATTTGTTACTCACAGTGCAAGATGGTTTAGAAAAACAGGCGTTATTGCGGGAAAAAAACCGTTTAGAAGCACTGACTCAACAACAAAATGAACAGCTTAAACAACTCAATGCCAGCCTAGAAGATAAAGTCAAAGCGCGTACCGCCGAGCTGCATAGCGCGCACGAACGCTTGAAGAAAAATTTCATCAGCTCGATTCATGTGTTCTCACATCTTATCGAGCTGCGCGATGGCCATAGTGCTGGCTTTTCACGACGGGTAGCAACGCTGGCACGCCGGATTGCAGGACAGTTGGGTGCCAACCACAAAACCACCCAAGATATTTTCCTCGCGGGTTTATTGCATACCCTCGGCAAAATTAGCCTACCAGATCGCCTATTGAGTAAGCCGGTTTCTCAACTCAGTGCTGAAGAAAAACAACTGTGGGGCAAACATCCATTAAAAGGCCAACAAGCGTTAATGGGTTTGGAGGAGTTAGCCGAAACCGCCCGTCTGATCCGGTCTTATTGTGAACATTTTAATGGACAAGGTGTGCCCGAAGGCTTAGCCGGCATGCAAATCCCACTTGGTGCCCGCATTTTGGCCGTCGCCAGCGATTTTTATGCATGGCAAGATGGCATGTTGGAAGACGTCAGTTATTCAGAAAACGAAGCCAGAAAACGAATTGCCCAAGGTGCAGGGATGCGCTACGACCCAACCGTGGTAGCGGCATTTAATGCGCTGTTTGTTGAACAACCGGAAACCAGCCCAGAGACCGAAATTGTCGAGCTGTATTCGCTTAATTTATTACCCGGCATGATTTTGGCGCGAGATTTGTTCAGTCGCGATGGGGTGTTGCTGTTAGCTGCCGATTTTGTGCTCGAAGAACGAACCATCCGCCAGATTTGTGAATATGAAAGCGTGGAGAATAAACGGCTGGTTTTGTCTATCTATCGCCACAGCGACCCCGTTTCGCGAGGTGAGATGTCTTAGATGCTGGCTCGTTAGGCACGTTTCTGTGCCCACCACATCGGCAAAATACTGCCGTATGTGACACGAACCGGTACAAATATCAGGGCAGGCACAGAGGCTTGCCCCTACATACGGCGACGGTGCTGGTTAACCCTCGAAAATATCCTCTAACCGCTGTGCTTGTGTTAACGACACTCCCCACTGCTGCAACTGCTCCGGCGTCGCTGCCCGTAACCGCGACAACATCCAATCCGGTAATGGCTGTCCAAACCGCGCCTCAATCAATGTTCGGAGGAGGGTTTGCATGCCATCTTCCCTGCCCTTTTCCAACCCTCGCTGTTCACCACGTTCTTCTGCCACTTGAATCTCTGTGTTGTAATCCCACACTGCCCGTTCGCGTGCCAATGCCCGTAACCGTTCTTCCTTGGTCTGGCTCATTTGCTCTAGGGATTGCAAAACAGTCATTACCGGTGTGTGTGTCAGCTGTGCCATGATGTGTTGCTCC